>CAIMKO010000306.1 GCA_903841915.1 uncultured Chitinophagaceae bacterium
GACCAAACCTGTATTAGTGGATGTGTTTGATGGAACGGTAGTTTTCAGGAATGAATAATATAGCCATAAAAAATCCCGATACAATTTGTATCGGGATTTTTTATGGTAGAAGAAGTAAACTATTGAGCTGGAACGTAGTCCACTTTTGTTTTTGTAGAGAGATCAAATAAAGTCACTTTGTCTTTCTTGATATCAATGATACTGTCTTTGTTTTCTGAACCGTCAGGTCCAACTTTTACCAAGTATTTATTGTCTGCACTGATACTCCATTTTATACTTTGAGGACCTTGTGGAGTTACCACTTCTAATGTTCCATCTGTTTTGTATTCGAATGTGATGGTCTTAATAAACATATCTAATTGCTCGCCGTAAGCCTCCATCTGTGTGGCTTGGTCAGGGCTCATTTTACGAACTCTTTCGATCATATTTTTTCTTGCAGTGGGAAGAGATGCATCGTCAACCTTCCATTTTCCAATAATGTCTTTGCCGAAATCACCTGCCACTGTAAAAGCAGTGAGTAAAAAGAAACCGATCATCAATTTGCTGATCTTTTGCATAAAGTTGGGTTTAAGTGTATGAATAGATAGTGGATGAATTATTACCGCGAAAATATTATTTATTTTCATAAAACATAATATTTTTTGTTGAATTAATTGTTTCTTTTATCTGCCTTTCTGATCGTAATTTTAAATTAAAATCAAGAGTATTACACAGCTTGATTTTTAAAAATAGTTCTATGCAATCAGGTATAAAAGAAACGACATTAAATCTGGAGATAACGAACAGTATCATACATGGTATCGGGATACTCTTTGGCCTTGCTTCCATACCACTATTAACTGCACTGGCCATACATACCAATAATATCCATTCAGTGGTGGGGGCGAGTATCTATGGGTTCTCCTTTATCATGCTCTTTACCTTTTCAACATTGTATCATGGATTTCAGCAGCCCAAAGTAAAACAGGTATTGCAGGTTTTTGATCATATCAGCATTTACTTTTTAATTGCCGGTACTTATACTCCTTTTATCTTAAACTATCTGTATAACACTACCGGTATCATCATGCTCTGTGTTTTGTGGGTATTGGTTTTTATGGGTATCTTCTTTAAAATATTTTATGTCAACCGCTTTAATATATTGTCTACCATCATTTATTTATTAATGGGTTGGATGATGGTTTGGGGTGGCAGATCCTTCTTCGTTTCTGTACCGCTTTCTGTTCTTATTCTGATTGGTATTGGCGGATTGCTGTACACTATCGGTGTTATCTTCTATCTCATGGAAAAGTGGAAATGGCATCATGTTATTTGGCATTTATTTGTGTTGGCAGCAGCCATTTGTCATTATGTTGCTGTCTTATTAACAGTAGCATAGTATTTTATATCAAGCATTTGCTGATTCGAAATAGTAATTACTTTTCATGAAAAAAGTGCATTTGGTCCTTGGTAGTGGCGGTGCCCGCGGTATGGCACATATCGGCGTTATTGAAATGCTCGAAGAGGAAGGTTATGAAATATGTGAAGTGATCGGTTGCAGTATGGGGGCTGTTGTAGGTGGGATTTATTGTGCCGGTTTCCTGAAAGAATATAAACAATGGCTGATCGGATTATCCAAGTCAAATGTATTTAGCCTCTTCGATTTTACTTTTACTACGCAAGGTTTTGTAAAAGGGGATCGGATCTTTCAAAAGATCCAGGAGTTTACAGGCGAACAGCAGATCGAACAATTGAAAATCCCTTTTACTGCTGTATCAACCGATATTTTGAATAAAAAGGAAGTTTATTTTGCATCAGGTAATCTGTTCAAGGCTTTAAGGGCTTCTATCGCCATACCCGGTGTATTTACTCCTGTGATCAATGAAGATTCGATATTAGTGGATGGTGGTGTGTTAAATCCTTTGCCTTTAAATTTAGTTGACAAAAGGGATGATGCGATTATTGTTGCGGTTAACCTGAACGGTCCTGTTGAACATCTTCCTAAGCAGCCGGCTAAAGAAATGGAAAGCAGCAGTTATTGGGAATGGTTTCCTAAATTCCCTGTTATAGGTAAAAAAGAGAATCTGACTCAGCCAAAAGTCTTACCCAAAATAAGTTTGTTCGATCTGGTCAATACTTCTTATGATTTTACACAGGATAGGTTAACTGAAATGTTGATCGATCATCATTCTCCTGATCTGCTGATCGAATTGCCCCGAAACAGCTGCAATGTTTTTGAGTTTTACAGAGCCACTGAAATGATCGAAGCAGGAAAAAATGCATACAGAACTGCAATGACAAATAAGGCCAAGTAAAAAACAGCTTCACATTTCATAAAATTTCTTCTTTTGTGGAAACAGAATATTATTTTTAAATCCAATTAACTGTTTCACCTTCCATTTCATACATAAAATCTATCTAGCATGAAAAAGGTTCTCCTTTTTATAGTCATCAGTTCCCTGCTGCAACAACTTTCTGCCCAAACAAAGCATAAAATTAGTCCGGCAGATATTTATCGTTTGCAAACGATCAGCGATCCGCATATATCTCCGGATGGGAAATGGGTGTCCTATACGCTAAGCACAGTTGATTCTACAAAAGATAAAAGGAACAGTGATGTTTGGATGGTAAGTTGGGATGGAACGCAAACGGTTCAACTCACCAATACACCTGAAGGTGAAAGTTCAGCTCGCTGGAGTCCAGATGGTAAATTCATTTCTTTTATTTCTTCCAGAATGGGAGAGAAGAACAGCCAATTATGGTTGATGGATAGAAGAGCAGGCGAAGCAAAAAAGATAACAGATATCAAAGGTGATCTGGAAGAGTATGTGTGGAGCCCTGATGGAAAAAAGATCGCAATGGTGATCAAGGATCAGGACTTTTCTGATACTGCAAAAACTAAGACGAGAAACCCTTTTGTGATGGACCGTTATCATTTCAAAGAAGACATAGAAGGATATATTGAGAACAGATATTCTCATTTATATGTTTTTGACATTGCTTCTAAAAAAACTGATACACTCACCAAAGGAAATTATGATGAGGGTTCGCCGGTATGGAGTCCCGATGGAAAACAATTGGCTTTTGCAAGTAACCGTTCTTCCGATCCAGACAGAAATGATAATACCGATATCTGGATCATGGACGCTAAACCGGGAGCAGCATTAAAACAAATTACCACATGGCCAGGTGCTGACAGAGACCCACAATGGAGCCCCGACGGAAAATTGATCGCCTATCTTCAATCCAGCAGTAATGAGACGTTCACAATGTACGGACAAAATATTTTGGCAGTAATTTCTGTAAATGGAGGCGCCACAACATTACTTTCAAAATCATTAGATCGTCCGGTACGTGATATTCATTGGACAAAAGATGGGCAGAATATTTCTTTATTAGTCAGTGATGACAGGAATCAATTCATCAAACA
>CAIMKO010000307.1 GCA_903841915.1 uncultured Chitinophagaceae bacterium
ATAAATAATGTAATTCAAATGAATACCCGATATGAAATCACAGTAGACCAAAATAGTGAAGACAAGATACAGGTAATTACAGCAGCGGTTTTAAAACTATGTGTGAATAAAATTCCAAAATTTACATTTCGATGATTCTGATTGCTGAAGATGATGGTGGAAGTGATAATTGATACTACATAGATAGCCGTGCCGATCCACCGATACCAATCTTCAAAAATATAGGAGCTTAACTGCCCGATAACATTCACAACGATCAGCAATAAAGCAATGAATAATCCTTTAATAATGTGAGATGTTATTTTTTGTTCCATGAAGCGTTTGAAAGATTAATTCAAAAATAGCTGCCCTTTGTTAATGATGCCTATCACTTTTCCTCTTAATTCTTTGTTGATGAAAGGAGAGTTGGAAGATCTGCTTTTGATGGTTTCTTTGGTCAGTAAACTAGCCTTATTTCTGTCAAATAAAGTGATCTCTGCAGTTTTGCCTTCTGCAATTGTTGCAGGAGCTAATTGAAAAATATGCCTTGCATTTTCACTGAACAATTGTATCAATTGTTTGGTACTCAACTCAGGTAAAATATGATTTACTGTTGCGAAAGACGTTTCTAAACCGATCATGCCGTTTTTAGCATATTCAAACTCGCAGGTCTTATTATCCCAGTTTTGCGGCATATGGTGCGATGCTATACAGTCAATGCTTCCATTGATCACAGCTTTTCTCAGAGCCAGCATATCTGCTTTAGAACGCAATGGTGGATTTACTTTTAAGTTAGTATCATAATCCTGCAGATCTTCATCACAAAAGAAAAGGTGATATGGTGTAACGCTGCAGGAAATCATTAAACCTTCCGCTTTCGCTGCTTCGATCAGTTCTATGCTTTTTTCGGTACTAACACCTGTAAGATGGAGTTTGCTGTTGGTGTATCTTACCAATTCAATATCACGTTTGATCATTATTTCTTCTGCAATGGCAGGAATACCTGGCAATCCTAATTGGGTTGAAATAACTCCCTCATTTACTAAGCCATGGGTGCCGATGGTCTTATCAATGGGCATTTGAATCAGTACACCGTCAAATGCTTTTACATATTGTAAGGCTTTTAAAAATAAACCCGGTGTTTGTACAGGATATAATCCGTCGCTGAAAGCAATAGCGCCACTTGCATGCATATCATACATTTCGGCCAGATCCTTTCCTTCAATGTTTTTAGTAACCGCCCCTAAAGGATGCATGTTTACCGGAAGTGATCTTGATTTCTGAACGATATATTCTACCTGAGATTTACTTTGAACGAGTGGTTGAGTGTTGGGTAAAACAAAAACGTGGGTAAATCCGCCTGAAGCTGCCGCGGCGGCACCTGTTTCAATGGTTTCTTTGAACTCAAAACCGGGATCGCAAAAATGTGAGAAAGCATCGACCCATCCCGGAGATACCGTTAATCCGGGTTCTTCAATTATTGTATCAGCCGACTCAGTGATATTATCTTTTATGGAAACGATTCTTCCTTCATCAATTAAAATATCCTTGACTGAATTATCAAAACTTGAGTTAACATCGGCTACTAAAACCTTCCTTAGAAGAATCTTCATGTCGCGGCTCTAAAATTTTGTGCAATATAGCCCGAAATTTTCGATTCCCTCTTATATTTGCAGCCCTTTGTTTTCGGGATGTAGCGCAGCCCGGTAGCGCACACGTCTGGGGGGCGTGGGGTCGCAAGTTCAAATCTTGTCATCCCGACTTTTTTGTAAAAGACAATCTTTAAAAAGATTGTCTTTTTATTTTATATACTCATCCGATGCATTATGCCATCTACTGTTTTAATTCTATGCGTTTTATCATCAAATGTGTCTCAAACTTTTTTGGAATAGGAATGTTGTTATTGTCCGAAAAAAATCAGTATTTTCAAAAACTAACAAATCTTCAGAGCTCCAATGCTGGCAATGGTTTCATCAATCAGCTATCTATTTTCTGCATTTAATTTAATTGATTTTTAAGTACTCAATTAAAATATACTTAAAGAGATTTAATACAGCTTAATAAA
>CAIMKO010000308.1 GCA_903841915.1 uncultured Chitinophagaceae bacterium
CCCATTTCCAAAATATGTGCTACGGCACAAAAGGTCTCTACATTATTGATCACCGTTGGATGTTGCATAAATCCACGCTCTACCGGGAAGAACCATTTGGTGCGAGGCTCACCACGTTTGCCTTCCAAGGATTCTAGTAAAGCCGTTTCTTCGCCACATACATAAGAACCTGCACCTATTTGAATTCTGATATCAAAATCAAATCCCTCGATATTGCCGCAATCTTTTCCTAATAGACCATTTTTTCGAAAATCATCAATGGCTTTGTTTAGTTTAGGTTCCAGCCACCTGTATTCTCCTCTCAAATAAATGATACCTTCTGTTGCGCCAATGGTATAACCGCATATCAACATGCCTTCTATTAATGCTTTGCTGTTTGTACTGATCAAAACACGATCTTTAAACGTACCCGGTTCACCTTCATCGGCATTGCAGATAACATATTTAGGGGTTGCTGTTTGTGATTTTGCTAAACTCCATTTAAGATGCGTTGGAAAATTAGCACCCCCTCTTCCTGTTAATTCAGATCTTTTCAAACTGTCGATAACGCCTGATTGACCCATTTTCTGTGCATTTTTTAATGCATCCCCTTCAGGCAACTCTTTAAAAAAAACAGTCTTGTTTTCTGCAGGAGTATATATATTACTCACAGGGGAATCGCATAATTGTGCGGGATCACTGCCATTGAGTAAGGCGTGAATGATCTCTTTTACTTTAATGGAATTGAGATTGGTAAAAGGATAGAAATTGATCAAGGCTGCGGGTTCCTGATCGCTGAGTCCGATACAGGGGGTAAGAAATAATCCAAAATTTCCTGTTCTGTCAACTGAACCGAAACTTGTTTTCGTTTCTCTTTCGAAAGCTTCTTTCACGCGTTGAAAGCCTTTCATATCGCTAACGATACTGTTGTTCAAATAAATGGTGAATTTGCCGGTAGGCTTGCGATGAAAGAAATGATAGAATGAAACAACGCCTTCTACTTCTACTTTTGAGATTTGATATTGTCGGGATAGATCATCAATGTCCTGATCAGAAATAACACTATTGCTGATTTGCAATTCCCATAATTTATTCAGCATTTGTGTTTGAGAAAAGTCAGTGGGTATTGATGCTGATAATTTTTCTGACATAAAAATAATTTTTGATTAGTAGAGATCACTAATTCATTAAAAACTGGAATTCTTACCTGATCTAAAGCTTTCATTTGCTTAGGATCTTTTATGGTTACATATCTAATTATTAAAGGGTGAAGAAATGAAGCCCGGCAACTCAAAGAACAATTTTCTTCCCTAAAGTTATTCAACAAGTAGAATAAAGGGTATGACTTTACTCATAAAACGGGCTTTTTAATGTGACTTGAAACAGCTAATGAAATACCGATACTTTCTATGACAATAGATTTCGGTTACCCCTGCAAATGGAGGATTCAAAACTTTATGGCACTGCTATACGCCACTTCAACAAATTGGGTAATAACTTTTTGGATTGCAGGCTACTTGGGTTCTATCAGATCCCACAGGTTTCCATACAAGTCACTAAAAACAAGCACTTTCCCATATGCCTCATCAGAAGGGGCCCTTACAATTTCAACACCGTTTTTTATTAATAATGTATGGTCTCTGTTAATATCATCGGTATAGAGAAACAAAAATACCCTGCCTCCGGTTTGATTACCTATAAAGCCTTTTTGAACATCATTTGCTGCTTTCGCTAAAAGAAGATTACAACCCTGAGCGCCACTATTGGAGGGCTTGATCACTACCCATCTCTTTTCGGGACTTAGTCTTGTATCTTCTACCAGCTCAAACCCTAAGATATTGATGTAGTAATTTAATGCCTCATCGTAATCTCTCACCAAAATGGAGATCTGACCTATCATTCTTTCCATACTTAAAATTAAATAGAATAAAGGAACAAACGTTTCACTAACGATTTGTAAAACATATAAAAAAACTCCGAGATTTTTAAATCTCGGAGTTAAAACAAAGCTTAAGGTGCGAGCTTATCGATCTCATCGCTGTAGACCCTTGTTGGATCGCTGCCAACACCGGTAACCCTGAACGAATATTCTTTGGCACTTACTAATCCTGTGATCGTTACAAAAGTGACTGTGCTGCTAACAACCCGCCAAATACTGGTTGCTGTGGCAGGTACTTCTGTGTACTCATACTGATAGCTTCTTGCACCCGGGATTGCATTGAGCGAAAGGTCGATGCAGCCCTTACTTACATTCGTTTCCACCGTAAAAGCATCGGGCTTAGGCAAAATACCTACAGGTGCCGGTATTTTACCAAGATCAAAGCCGGAACTACTCATAATGGCTTCATCTCCGTTACTGGTTACCTGTACATACAGGCCCAGACTCTGCAACAGATCTTCCAAATCGGCCCTTGCCTGATTTTTTAAAATGGTATCCTGTTTGGTACCATCTACCACTTTACCTAATGCTAAGCTGTATTTATCATAAGCAGCTTTTACAATAATAAGTGTGGGTGAAGGCGTTGCAAAATTTGCATTACCTGTCATGCTTTGCAGAATGTGTTCAGTTTTTTGAAGCAGTTCTGCGTCTTTAAAGGCCTTAAAGCCAATTTTAACCCTTTGATTTGTCATAGGATTTGTTTTTTGTTATAAAATATGGATTGTCAACACATTATATTATACAAGAACACCACTAAGCAGTAAAATGAAGCTTCAATCCTAAACAGTATAGAAGCTATAATATGCATCATAGAAGCTTTGATATACAGTATAGAAGCTATGGTATACATCATAGAAGCTATGGTATACATCATAGAAGCTTTGATATGCATTATAGGAGCTTTGATATATATCATAGGAGCTTTGATATGTATCATAGAAGCTATGATATATAGTATAGAAGCTTTGATATACATCATAGAACCTATGACATGTATTATAGAAAAAAAATCTATAGAATTTACTATGCCAATATTGAATTGACAGCTGCGCCGGTTGGTTTTGTAGTAACTAATAATTGTATGATGCTGCAGCAATGATC
>CAIMKO010000309.1 GCA_903841915.1 uncultured Chitinophagaceae bacterium
ATTTTCTCTACTGATGGTTGTGTTCGTTGCAACCAATCCGTCTAACTTTATTTCAAAAGAAAGATCAATGATATCATCCAATTGTTCTTTTGTAAGATCGGGTGCGATCTTTAACAGCAATGGTTTTGCCTTTGGTTTAGACTGATTGCTATTTTGCAGATGTGATAATATTTTACGCAATGATTCTTTTTCTTGTAATTCACGTAGACCGGGAGTATTGGGGCTGCTTACATTTACAACAAAGTAATCGGCAACTTCAAATAATTCATTGAAGCAAATTTCATAATCTTTCCAGGCATCTTCATTTGCAGTTATCTTATTTTTGCCAATATTTCCACCAATGATCATTGGACGTTCGATGTTCGACGTTCGGCGACTGTTCCATTTTTCAAGTCTATTACGAACAGCCATCACTCCTTCATTATTAAAACCCATTCTATTAATGAGTCCTTTATCTTTTGGTAAACGAAATACTCTTGGCTGTTCATTTCCCGGTTGTGCTTTGGGTGTTACTGTTCCAATTTCTACAAAACCAAAACCCAATGCTTCCAGTTCATTTAAGTATGAGGCATTTTTGTCGAAGCCTGCACCTAGACCAACAGGATTTTTAAAACGTAATCCGAATAATTCCCTTTCCAGAGAAGGATGTTGAAAAGAAAAATTTTTACTGATGATCTTTTTGATGGGTGGAATACTGCAGGCTTTGTGTAGCATACTCATCGAAAAATAATGTACTTCTTCAGGCGGGAAATGGAATAAAAGATCACGTAACAAATAATACATGCTGCAAAGATAATATGAACGGAGATTGACTAATTAAAGGATTTGAAAGAAAAGTTTCGTTGAAAGAAGAACCCTGAACTAAGAGTTGTAACAGACGATGCCATCCATACCGGGGCAGGTTAACAAAAACTTATTTTTAGATTTAGTTGCATAAACAACTTTTTATTACATTTGACTTTCAAAATTCGTTTGCCATGCAGGAAGCTTACATTGTTGCAGGTTACAGAACCGCAGTTGGAAAAAGTAAAAAAGGAGGATTCCGTTTTTTTCGTCCCGACGATCTAGCCGTTGAAGTCATAAAAGGTTTGATGGCTGCAACCCCACAATTAGATCCCAAAAGAATTGATGATGTGATCGTGGGCAATGCTGTTCCTGAGGCGGAACAGGGTTTGCAGTTCGGAAGGCTTATTGCTGCCAAAGCATTGGGCATTGAAGTGCCGGGCATCACCATTAATCGTTATTGTGCCAGTGGACTGGAAAGTATTGCAATGGCTACTGCTAAAATTCGTACAGGTATGGCAGAATGCATCGTTGCCGGTGGAACAGAAAGCATGAGCCTAGTTCCAACAGCCGGATGGAAAACAGTTCCATCTTATGCTATCGCTAAAGATGAGCCCGATTATTATTTAAGCATGGGATTAACTGCTGAAGCTGTTGCGAAAGAATATAATGTAAATCGTGAAGATCAGGATGAATTTGCCTACCGGTCGCACATGAAAGCAAAAACAGCCATTGAAAACGGATACTTTAAAAGTGGTATTCTACCTATCAATGTAGAAGATGTTTATTTGAATGAGAAGGGAAAGAAAGCAGTCCGCAACTATGTGATCGATACTGATGAAGGATTAAGGGCCGATACAACGGTAGAAGGATTGTCAAAATTAAAACCAGCCTTTGCCATTGGCGGAAGTGTTACTGCAGGAAACAGCTCACAAACCAGCGATGGTGCTGCTTTTGTGATCGTGATGGGCGAAAAGATGATGAATGAGTTGGGATTGAAACCCATTGGCCGTTTGGTAAATTGCGCCAGTGCAGGAGTTCATCCACGCATCATGGGAATTGGGCCGGTTGCAGCCATTCCAAAAGTATTAAAACAGGCAGGAATGAGTTTGAATGATATTGACCTGATAGAATTGAATGAAGCTTTTGCTTCACAATCTTTGGCTGTTATTCGGGAACTGGGTTTGAATAATGATATCGTAAATATCAATGGAGGCGCTATAGCATTAGGTCATCCTTTAGGCTGTACCGGCGCAAAGTTGACCATTCAGGTTTTGAATGATATGAAAAGACTGAATAAGAAATACGGCATGGTGAGCGCATGTGTTGGAGGAGGACAAGGAATTGCAGGCATTATCGAAAATTTGTAACCTCTGTTTTTTGCATATATAACCTCTGAGAAAAAGCTCTGCAAGTCTTGCAGGGCTTTTTTATTGCTGATGAATATCATAGTTTTTACTCTAGTGTATTTCTAACTTTAGTAAACAAACTCAGTAATATGAAAACGATATTAGTGCCTACCGATTTTTCAGCTACTGCAAAAAACGCAGCACGTTTTGCCATTGAATTAGCTAAACAAATTCAGGCGCAAAAGATCATTTTATACAATACATATCAAAGCGGCTTTAGTGTTGTTGCAGATCCGATGATTCCAGCATTAGGCGCATTGGACCTTGAAGCGATCAAAGAAGGAAGCAGCGAAGCACTCGATAATTTTAAAGCAGAATTAATAGATTATGCAAATGAGAGCATTACTTTAGAAACAGTGAGTGAATTTGCTTTGCTGACTGATGGAATTATTGAATTAGCCAAGACACAAAAGGTTGATCTGATCGTAATGGGTATTACCGGTGGCGGTGCTTTACAAGAAAACCTTTTTGGAAGCAATACCATCAATGTTGCAAAACATATCAATATTCCGGTGCTAATCATTCCTCAAAATGCAACATTCACAAAATTCGACAAAGTATTATTTGCCTGTGATTTTGATAAAGTAGTTGAATCAACGCCGGTTAAGCCTATCAGACAATTATTAGATCTAACAAATGCCAAACTATTCGTACTGCATGTCGATAATTCCAGCAAAGAACGCTTACCTGATATCAAATTTGAAAGTTTAATGCTGGATACTTTATTTGCAGGCAATCATCCCGAATATCATTTTGCTGATAAGGGTGATTTTACAGAACGTATCAATGAATTTGTTGTTGAGAAAGAGATCGATCTTATCATCACCATTCCTAAAAAACATGGGCTATTCGATAATATTTTTAAACGCAGTCATACAAAAATGCTGGCATTCCACAGCCATGTACCGCTGATGGTAATTCATGATTAATCTTTTTGAAAGGGATCGGGAGAATTTTGACGATTGATAGAATACTTAAATTTTACGTCATATTGGCGCACAACCGATAGATAACCCATGGATAATCCATAGATAACCCATGGATAACCCATAGATAAGTCGTATATAATTCGAGGTTAACTTACCCCAAAACGCAGAATTTCTGTCAAAACTGCAGAATTTATTAATTAATAATCAGATTTCCCCTAGCAGCGGGTTACGTTAGATATTTACCAACGATGGGCACTCTTCTTCCCACGCCAAATGCTTTGGGAGAAACACGTATGATGGGACAAAACTGATTTCGCTTATATTCATTCACATTTACCAATTTCAAAACACGATCCACTAATGCAGCCTCAAACCCCTGCGCTTTTATTTCAGCAGGACCATTTCTTCTTTCAATGTATTGATATAAGATCTTATCCAAAACAGCATAATCAGGTAGACTGTCACTGTCTTTTTGATTCGGTCTCAGTTCCGCACTGGGTGCTTTAGTAATAATATTTTCAGGAATGACCTGCCTACCGGCAGGCAGGTTTCTTTGGTTGATATATTTTGCCAATGCATACACTTGCAATTTGTAGCAATCACCCAAGACAGCTAATCCGCCTGCCATATCACCGTACAATGTCCCGTACCCAGTTGCCAGTTCACTTTTATTGGAGGTGTTCAATAAAATATATCCGAATTTATTGGCGATACTCATTAAAATATTCCCGCGGATACGGCTTTGCATATTTTCTTCTGCCAAGCCAAATGGCAGATCATTGAACAAAGGTTTTACTGTTGATAATAAAGAAGCGTACACATCATTGATACGAATGATCTCATAATCATTATGGAGATTCTTACTTAACTGAACAGCATCATCGACTGAATGTTCAGTTGAATAAGGCGAAGGCATCAATATGGCTTTCACATTTTCCTTTCCCAATGCTTCGCAGGCCAATGCTATAGTAACGGCACTATCAATGCCACCACTAGAGCCAATGATCGCTTTTGTAAATCCCATCTTTTGAAAATAATCTTTGATGCCCAAAATCAATGCGGCATGTATTTGTGCAATGTTCAGTTCTTCTTCCAGTCCATCGGGATTTAATTGTTTGTTGGGCATCCGGCTTGCGGGTTCTATGACAGGTGCAGCAATGGTTCCATCATCGTTCAACACAACCGATTCCATTGTTTCTTCAAACATGGGAAATGCCTTGCAAAGATTAGCATCCTTGTCAAAAATGAGTGAAGCACCATCAAACACAATTTCAGTCTGACTGCCTACTGCATTACAATAAAACATGGGCAATTTATATTTTTCAACATTCGCTTTGATCACCGATTTTCTGTCTTCATCATGTGTGTAATCGAAAGGAGATGCACTGAGATTGATCATCACATCAGGAGATTGCAACATCAGTTTATCCATTGGGCAGATCCTGTACAAAACATTGTCATTGATGTTCCAGATGTCTTCACAAATTGTTACGGCCAATTTCTTTCCTTTAAATTCTATTACATTCCAATCATAGGCAGGTTCGAAATATCTGTATTCATCAAATACATCATAAGTGGGTAACAAAGTTTTATGCACTTCAGCTTTTATTTCTTTCTCGTATAAAAAGAAAGCAGCATTGAATAAATTTTTCCCTTCTTTAATGGGATTATGCGCAGGAGAGCCGATCAGCACAGCGATCGTATCAGCATGTTGCTTTATTATATCGATACTTTCATAGCATTTATTGATAAAATCGCTGAACTCAACAAAGTCCCTTGCGGGATAACCGCACACGCTCATTTCACTGAAAACGATCAGATCGCCACCCTGTTGTTTCGCAGATTCGATGGCAGAAATGATCTTTTTAGTATTGCTTTCAAAATTGCCGATATGGTAATTCTGCTGTGCGAGAAATATCTTCATCCTACAAATTTCATGAATTGTTTGGAATTATTTTCTTTCATTTTGGCTCACCCCAAATCACTAATGTCATTAAGTTAAGGATTGTCATTCCGGCTCTCGAAGAGTGATGAATGATTATTCGTTATAAAATCATGGTTCGAGTGCCTCACCACGACATCATATTCCTTAACTTAATGACATTGCCCAAACCCCTCTCCAATTGGAGAGGGGCCTCCGAATATTTATAAACTCTCTGTATTTTGCAAAGCATTTAGTTTAGGCTTAATTATTAACAGAATCAATTACGCCAATTCATTCAATTCGCTTTAATTCGTGTAATGAAAAAGTTATTCATTCTTTTAATTGTCTTTTCAGCCATTGCATGTAAGAGCAAGAAGAACATTCCCGACATTTCTTCCATCAAGGTCAATGTGAAGTTGGAAAGATTCGAGAAAGACTTTTTTTTAATGGATACTGCGAATATTACTGCATCACTCGATACACTGAATGAAAAATATCCTTCTTTCCTGAGAGATTATTTATACAATATTCTGGGTGCTTTACCGCAGCCCGACAGTGTTGTAAGATATGTTGGCTTATTTAAAAAAGATTACCAATCTGTCTATGATGCATCACAAAAAAAGATCCCTTCTTTTGAACTCTATGAAAAAGAAATAGAAAACGGATTCCGCTTTTTGAAATATTATTTTCCCGCTTATAAAACCCCTGCTGCCATTATCAGTTTTGTAGGCCCGTTAGACGGAACAGCAAATGCCATCACTGCAAGCGGCGTTGCCATTGGATTGCAGTCTTATCTGGGAAAAGATTTTCCTGCCTATCAAACAGAATATATCAGAAATGTTTATCCCGATTATAAATCCAGAAGATTTGAACCGGAATATATCCCCGTTAACTGTATGAAAGGAATTGTGGATGATATGTATCCTTATAAAGGAGCAGGCCGGCCATTGATAGAACAAATGGTTGAAACCGGAAAACGATTATATGTACTTGATGCTTTGTTACCTGAGACCTCCGACAGTTTAAAAACAGGTTACACAGCGAAACAACTGGAAGACTGTTTTAGTAATGAAAAAAATATCTGGAGTTTTTTTGTAGAGAATAATTTATTGTATGAAACAGAATCGAATCTGATCGGTGTTTATGTGAATGACGGGCCGAGTACTCCTGAATTAGGCCCTGCTTCCCCCGGTTTTATCGGGCAATTCATCGGCTGGCAGATCGTAAAAAAATGGATGGAAAAAAATAGATCTATCTCTTTAAGTGAATTAATGAAAAAAGATCCGAAAGAATTGTTTGAAGAATCGAAGTATAAAGCGAATTAATTCATCTTGGCGGGAACGATCATTTCAAAAGATGGGATATTGACTGTAAATGTTTCTTTATTATTTTGATTTTCCATGGTATAAAAACCACTCATGGTTCCCATCTCTGTTTTTAAATTACAACCGCTTACATATTGAAACTGCTCAGCAGGTTTTAACACAGGCTGAACCCCTACTACCCCTTCTCCATCCACTTCCCGATGTTCCCCGTTACTATCGAATATGAACCATTGTCTTTTCAATAATTTAACCGTGTAAGGATTGTGGTTTTCAATGGTGATCCGATAGGCAAACATGAATTCATGATTAGCAGGGTTACTGTAATCAAACTGGTAGAAAGTCTCTACACTTATTTCAATGCCTTCTGAAATCTTAGATACCATTAAAAAATCGGTTTCAGTAAAGATAATAATTTGAATAAATGAAAAAACTATTTCTTGACCATTCTGCCATAATTAACGTAAATCGACAAAATACCTATACTTTCTTTGCAACAATTCGGGTCTTTTTAAAAATAACTGACTGTCCGGGGCTTATTTTTGCAGTACTTTCTCATCATTTGATCTAAAAATACTTACATGACAAAAATTGCTGTTGCAAAAGGAGATGGAATTGGTCCTGAAATAATGGATGCCGTTCTGCATATTTTCAATACCGCAAAAGTGCCCTTAGAATATGAATTCGTGGATATGGGCAAATGGGTATTTGATAAGGGTTTCAGCAACGGTATGACAGCAGAAGCACAGGAAGCCATTGAGCGTTTGGGCATTTTATTTAAAGGGCCAATGGAAACGCCAAAAGGCAAAGGCGTAAAAAGTATCAACGTTACCGCCAGAAAAACCTGGAATACCTATGCCAATAAAAGAACTTTTCAAACTTTACATGGCGTAGATACTGTTTTCAGTAAAGCGGGAATTCCCATCGATCTTACCATTGTTCGTGAAAACATTGAAGATACTTATGGTGGTGTAGAACATATGCTCACGCATGATGTTGCCTTAAGTCGTCGTTTTATTACCCGTCCGGGAAGTTTACAATTGATCAAGTATGCTTTTGAAATGGCGAAGAAAAAAGGCACGAAAAGGATCACTTGCGGACATAAGGCCAATATCATGAAACTTACTGATGGATTATTTCTCGAAGTATTTTATGAAGTTGCAAAAGAATATCCCGAATTAAAAGCTGATGATGTTATTGTGGATGATCTATGTATGAAATTAGTAACAAGACCTGATCTCTTCGATGTGGTTGTACTTACTAATTTACAAGGGGATATTGTGAGTGATCTTTGCGCCGGATTGGTTGGTGGACTTGGCTTTGCACCGAGTGCGAATATCGGGGATCATATTTCCATCTTCGAAGCTGTACATGGAACTGCACCCGATATTGCAGGAAAGAATATTGCAAATCCTACCTCTTTATTTTTAAGTGGTATTGGCATGTTACGCCATTTGGGATTGATGGAAAGTGCCTCGATGCTAGAAAATGCGTTATTGTACACCTTAGAAAACGGGATACATACAGGTGATTTTGGTGATAAAAATATTCCGGCAGTAAATACCACCGTTTTTGCTGATGCCATCATTGCCAATTTTGGCAAACAACCTGCCCATCATCCAAGACCCCTGATAAAAGATCAGAAACCAACTCCTACATTATTTAAGCTAAGCCAAAATGAAATGATGGTTTCAGCAGAAAGAACTGATGAGACCATTTGTGGCGTAGATATGTTCATCGCAAGTAATGAGCAACCGCAGGAAATTGCAACTAAGTGTTTACGTCATGCCGGCGTTAAATTTAAATTGGTCAGTATCAGTAATCGCGGAACACAGGTTTGGCCTACGGGAAGTGTGTACACCAATCTTGTTAACCAATTTAATGTAAGGTTTGAATCATTGGATGGATTTCCGTTAAACCAACAAGACATCATTGGATTGTATGTTAGCTTAAGCGGCAACTTTAAAATTTGTTCACTTGAATTATTGAATATGTGGGGCGATAAAAAAGCTTATTCATTGGCACAAGGACAATAATTTTTTTGAACCAAGCATTTAATTTTATTGCGGCAAAAAATCATTCCCTTAAAAATTGTCATGAAGAAAATATTTTCATTTGCAATCGTCTTATTAATTGCATTCCAATTAATAGCGCAAAATAAGATCGTTGTTTTTCAAACCGATTTCGGATTAAAAGACGGGGCTGTATCTGCCATGAAAGGGGTTGCCATGGGCGTTTCAGCCGATCTGAAATTATACGATCTCACCCATGAGATACCTGCCTATAATATTTGGGAAGCGGCTTATCGATTAGAACAAACCGTTCCTTACTGGCCGGCAGGAACTGTCTTTGTTTCCGTAGTTGATCCCGGTGTAGGCACCGAAAGAAAATCAGTTGTCTTAAAAACAAATAGCGGTCATTTTATTGTTACACCCGATAATGGTACGCTTACATTGATCGCCGGATCATTAGGAATTGCGGAGATCCGCCAAATAGATGAAGCCGTTAACAGAAGAAAAAATTCTGAAGCCTCTTATACTTTTCATGGCCGTGATGTATATGCTTACACTGCGGCAAGATTAGCATCAGGCGCCATTAGTTTTGAACAGGTGGGTCCATCACTGCCCAAAAAAGTGGTAACCCTCCCTTATCAAAAAGCTGTACTCGATGGCAAAAAATTAAAGGGCAATATTTCGATTCTGGATATACAATATGGAAATATCTGGACGAATATCCCTGCTGATCTGGTTAAACAATTCTCCCCGAAATACGGAGATACACTCCATTGCATCATTTATCATACAACTAAAAAAGTGTATGAAGGCAATGCCCCCTACTCGCAAACTTTTGGCGCTGTTGCTGTGGGAAAACCATTGTCATATCTCAACAGTTTGATGCAGCTTTCACTTGCTTTGAATCAGGATAGCTTCGCCAATCGCTTTCATATCGGAAGCGGAAGTGATTGGAGTATTGAGGTTAGCCTTAACCCAAAAAAATAGTTTTAACAGGTTTCAATCGCCCTGAAACGAGTGAACTGGATAAAAACAAGGCTTACCACTTGCCGCAAATCCAATTTACCTTAATTTCACGGCTCAATTTAAAGAGCAATTGATTTATGGCAGAAGTGATTTTAATGCCCCGA
>CAIMKO010000310.1 GCA_903841915.1 uncultured Chitinophagaceae bacterium
AGAAAGGTTGACATTTGAATGTACTGCCCCTCTGAGTAGAATATGTGATAGATTATAAAATATGAGCACCAGTAAACCAAGAATCCCAAAACTGATGATACTGTAAACATTGAGGCTGAAAAAATCAGGTACATCAAAAGAGATTTTAGAATCAATCACTAAACTTCTTATCACGCCTACTATTACAAAACAAACAATAACCAGTATTGCAATATTGATATAGGAAAATATCATTTCGCGTTTAGAAGCATTTTCATTTTTACTTGTATCGTGATGAGATTTATAAAAACTCACTAACCAGAATAAAAGCAGCGTATTGATCAGAAGGTCGCCTAAAGACGGATGTAGGAAATTAGAAGCATAGATGGCCGGATCGAATAAGGCTATCCTGCTGAAATCAAATGGAACAGGGATATGATAAGTTAAGTATCTGAGCAGAAGTGTAACCAAAACCAGGAGGCCAAAACCCTGCTTGAACTTTTTATCGGAAGAAATATCAATTGCGATTACATGCAAATAGAAAAATAAAAAAAGGATGGCAACGGTTCTTAATAAAATAGTAAGTAAATCATAGTCTGCGGTATACTTCTCGTCCTTTAATTTTATTTTAAAAAGATCTTTCCCATCAATACTGTGCACATGAAATGCAGTACTGTCGGAACTT
Source organism: uncultured Chitinophagaceae bacterium (assembly GCA_903841915.1). Classification (GTDB taxonomy): domain Bacteria; phylum Bacteroidota; class Bacteroidia; order Chitinophagales; family Chitinophagaceae; genus CAIQDX01. Next base: position 665 of record CAIMKO010000310.1, read on the forward strand.
ATGGCATATTGGTCGTCAAGGGCAGGTAATCCTTCAAAGTCTGAGATCAGATATTTATTCTCGATAAAATAATCCCATTTCACCGGCAGTAGGACTACAACAAAGAATGACTGCCCATTTAAATGGATCGTTTTTTTTATCAGTTCAAAACTCCCGTTTTGATGTTTTAAAAAATAATTTCCGTCTTTTCGTTGGATGTCTTCCGGATCGGTATAATATTGATTGCTGTTCCAGAATAAGAGAAAGGGATTATCTGAACTTGTATTCCCGTAAATAAATAAGCCAAATGATTCATTTGCTAATTTATTTTTTGCAGAATTATTTTCTGTATCCTTCAACAAAGAGGAAAGTAAACTTGTATCTGCAAGAATAAAAGCAACCTTTTCTTCCTTCTGATTGAGTTGCTGTTCTAATTTATTCTGAACCTGCTGAGGTGAAGAAATATAATCCCGGTAATTGGACACAATAAAAGAAAGCGTGTACAGCCAGGCGGCGGTAATGATCAGATATCCATGCTTGTAAGCTGCAGATCGTATCGTTGTGGTCAAGTATTGGTATTTTGCTTTTTCACCTTATTCCAGATGGCATCCATTTCCTCTAAATTCATTTCTGTTAAACTTTTACCGCTTTCTTTTGCGATGGATTCCATTTGCTGAAAACGTCGAATAAATTTTTTATTGGTCTTTTCTAAGACCCCTTCCGCATCAACTTGCAAAAACCGTGCATAATTAATTAAGCTGAACAGTACATCCCCAAATTCTTCTTCGATATGTTCCTGATCTTTTTCAGCTATTGCCTCCTGTAACTCCTGCATTTCTTCTTCTACTTTTTTCCAGACATCATCCTTATTTTCCCATTCAAAGCCAACTTGTTTTGCTTTTTCCTGGATTCTGGTCGCTTTTACTACTGCAGGCAAAGAAGGGGGTACCCCGCTTAACACACTTTTCTTTCCTTCTTTTATTTTAATTCTTTCCCAGTTTCTTTTCACATCTTCTTCATCAGTCACTTTTACATCTCCATAAATATGTGGATGACGAATAATCAGTTTTTCGCTGATCCCGGCGATCACTTCCTCCAAGGTGAATTTCTCTTCTTCCACACCGATCTTTGAATAGAATAAGATATGCAATAACAGATCACCCAATTCTTCCCTGATACCCTTCCAGTCGTTATCGGTTATAGCATCAGCGAGTTCATAGGTTTCTTCGAGCGTCATGGACCTCAGGGTATGAATGGTCTGCTTTTTATCCCAAGGGCATTTTTCGCGTAATTCATCCATGATCTTTACCAAACGAAGGAAACTATCTGCTGTGTTTTGCATAACTAATTGATTTGTTCTGATGCTGTGTTTAAAAAGAAGATCAAACCGATGAAAATAAATATCAACAAAGTAACAAAATTGAAGATGCAGTATTTAAGGATTGTTTTTATCCTGCTTTGCTTATAAAAGTTACGCATTGCTTTATATTGATAGAATTGAACCACAACAAACATGAATCCTGCCAAAAATTTAAAGATCCCCCATCCTGTCAAAGTTCCAAAATAAGCTAAGCCATAGGAGAATAACCAAAACATGTAGATCGCGACAAAGAAATGAATGATAAATATGGCGTGATCAATGTATAAGAATTGCTTTCTTCGGATATATAAAAGTCGCAATAGCAATGCGATCAATGGTAATAAAATGAACATCATTTTGGGAATACTGTGCACAAGCTCATTACCCAATTTTCTATAAATATCTTGATTACCCGAACGAAGATTTTGGTTGATTCCTGCCAATCTTCTTTCATATATTCTTTTAAACCAGCCATCTCTTTTGTTTGCCGGCAATGCCAGCTGCACTGAATCGTATTCTTTTACGGATTTAGCCTTAAGCCCACTTATCTTATTTTCAGAATTATTTTTCTTCACCGCAATTTTTAAACTATCGATTGCTTTAGCAAAACTGTCGGCAGCTTTTTTATCCTCGCCATCTTCTGTACTATCAATACTAAAGTGAATTTTATTTGCTTGTTTTTCTCCTTTATCAAACTTTACTAACTCCTTATTATCCAGATGTATAAAAGAAAAAAATATTAAAAAGAAAACAGCAGAAGTAAATACATACATTCTGATAGGATGCAGATAACTTGCACGCCTACCTCTCAAATATTCAGCTGACAGGAAGCCTGGTTTGAATAAAAGATCTTTTAGTGTAATAAAAAACTTCCCATCAAAATGCGTGATGTCTTCAACAAAATGGTTTACTAAA
>CAIMKO010000311.1 GCA_903841915.1 uncultured Chitinophagaceae bacterium
ATCCACGTTGCATTCGCCGATATCCATAAACAGACCGCAATATTGTGGAAGAGGTCTGATACGTTCTTCCTTGATTTGTATGCAATGTGTAGTGCCACAAAAAGAGTTGGGATGATCATAAACATGCCAAGCGCTTTGAACGACATGACCCAGCAGCTATCTTTGATCAGCCAGAAGGCAATGTGTAGATTTTCGTATTGGCGAATGTTTTTGAACATGTCTTAAAAATTTAGGGGGGTAAAAATCAGGGCGCGAATATATAATATCGTAGAATTCACAAGCAAAAATTTTCAAGTGCCCGATTTGACCCGGCATTGCGTAAATTTAAATACTTAAATGAAGAAATTTATAGCCTCTTTCCTGTTGGTCATTGTTCTGTTGCTATTGCTTGAAGGCGGTGCAAGGGTGGTTTTGAGTGGCATCTACAACCGCAGTTTTGATGCGTCTCTTATACTGGATAATAAGTATTTGAGGGCTTCAGGTTTGAAAGAAAATGCTGTGGGTTATGTATGGGGCAAAGTGTTTCATACAGACCGATTAGGATGCAGAAAAGGCCCTAAAGCCTATTCCTCCACAAAAAAGAAATGGCTGTTTATCGGCGATTCTGTCACCGAGGGTGTCGGTGTTGATGACTCATCTACTTTCGCCGCCCTTGTAGCAAAGCAAATTGATTCTGTAAATGTCATGAACTATTCTCTTATCGGGTATTCTGATGCTGATTACCTGAATGTGCTGAAAACGCTTTTGGCAAATCGCGATTCGTCAATCAGTAAGGTTACTATCTTTTTTTGCTTAAATGATGTGTATGGCAAAACCAATTCTGCTGCTTTGCCTGTTATGGCCAAACAAAATTTTATTGGACAGCTGAATGGCTTGATGCAGGATAATTATTTTACTTACAAATTAACTAAGCTCCTCGTGTATCAAATGTCTGACCGATACTTTCAATATGATTCGAGGTTTTATGCTGCAGGAGACACCTTCTTCAGCCAATCCATGACTTATTTACGCCAATGCAATGATGTGTGTAAGGATGCAGGAGTAATTATGAACGTGGTGATGCTACCTTATCGGTCACAGCTTTTGGATAAGGACCGTGTCAACAGAAATCCTCAAAATATGGTAAAGGCATTTTGTTTTAACCAACATATCCCTTTTGCTGATCCTATAGATTTTTGCTCAAATGCCCAAAATCCCAAGGATTTATACCTTTTTGCCGATGAAATTCACTTTTCTGAGGCAGGGCATAAAATGATTGCGGACTATATTCTTACACTTTAGCAATTATATTTGCTTTGCAGAAAATGACTGCGTTTAAATCAATTAATGATGAAAGCTGAAATAAGAAATGACTGGACCCTTGAAGAAATTAAGGCAATATATGATCAACCTGTGTTAGAGCTGATATACCAAGGAGCGACAATGCATAAAAAATATCAGGCCACAGGTGAAGTGCAGGTTTGCACATTGCTGTCGGTTAAAACCGGAGGATGTTCGGAGGATTGTTCTTATTGCCCTCAGGCAGCGCGTTATAGCACCGGTGTTGAAGCACATAAATTAATGACCTATGGTGAAGTGATTGATAAAGCGCTGACCGCTAAAAATGGTGGCTCAACCCGTTTTTGCATGGGCGCAGCATGGCGCAGTGTTCGCGATAACTCTGACTTTGATAAAGTAATAGATATGGTAAAGGGCGTTAATGCCCTCGGCCTTGAAGTTTGCTGCACTTTGGGTATGCTAACTGAAGATCAGGCGATTCGTTTGAAAGAAGCAGGTTTGTATGCCTATAACCACAACCTTGATACCTCTGATGACTACTACGAAGATGTGATAACCACCCGTACTTATAAAGATAGATTGGATACACTTGATAATGTTGAGAAAGCAGGAATTAGTGTTTGCTGTGGTGGTATCATTGGCTTGGGCGAATCTGACGATGACCGTATTAAACTATTGCACACGCTTGCAACAAGACCGATGCATCCTGAATCGGTGCCGGTTAACGCATTGGTATCTGTAAAAGGAACCCCGATGGA
>CAIMKO010000312.1 GCA_903841915.1 uncultured Chitinophagaceae bacterium
CGCAGAAGTTTTTGAAAAAGAGTTTAAGGCTGAGTTTGCTAAAAATAATCTCGAGTATGACCACCGATTAATCGATGACATGGTGGCAACATCATTGCGCTGGGAAGGCGGGTATATCTGGGCCTGTAAGAATTATGATGGAGATGTACAGAGCGATACCGTAGCACAGGGTTTTGGTAGTTTGGGTTTGATGACTTCCGTTTTAGTAACACCTGATGGAACCGTGATGGAAGCAGAAGCTGCACATGGTACCGTTACACGTCATTATCGGGAATATCAGAAGGGCAGACCTACATCAACCAATCCTATTGCATCTATTTTTGCATGGACCAGAGGATTGGAGTTCCGCGGCAAATTAGATGGCAATGCAGAATTGATCAAATTCTGTCATGCACTCGAAGAAGTATGCGTTGAAACAGTTGAGAGTGGTAAGATGACAAAAGATCTGGCTGTTTGTATTTACGGTAATAAAGTAAATCACGGCGAACATTATTTGTATACCGAAGAATTCTTAGATGAACTGGATAAAAACTTACAGATCAAGTTGAAATAAAAAAAAGAGCCGTTGCAATTGCAACGGCTCTTTTTTTATCGGTTACCAATATGTCTCTGTAATTAATTGTTTTTTGCTGGGCTCCCGCAGTGTATAATCAACGATCACTTTGTAAATGCAGGTTTCGCATTTGGGAACCATGATCCTTCTGCTGTAGGTTGTTCCTCTTGCACCCATATACATACTCTGTGATTTCCAGTTATTAAAATTACTGGTAACTTTTATGATCTGATGCGGTGTCTTGTCATAAATGATCTCTTCCCAATACATGTCTCTGGGTAATGGAGCTGCTAATGATTGTCTGTACCAGGATTCTGCATGCTCCGGTTCTTTTCTCTTACTGTAAACATATTCAAAAGCAAGACAGCCGAGATATTGATTTAATGAATAAACATAACCTGCATATTGAATGGCAAGGGAAGTACTTCCTCCTGCAAAATTGGGTGCGGAAGCATAGAAACGCATCAGGGCCCATGTCAAGGCGATATTGTGACTATCGTTTGCCAATTCTTTTTCCAAGATCTTCCTCAGTTGGGTTTCTTCCTGATAGTTGAAGATCTTTTTGGTAGAAGCATATTGGTCGGCAGCAGCATCTACTTCAGCAAAAGTGTTGAGTGTGGATGCGCTGTGAAAATTAGTATGTTCTTTTTTAATATGGTAAGTGGCAGCATAGACTGATCCATCATAAGACTCATCTGATCTTATTTCAGTGAGAAATGTGTTTCCCATTAAAACACAGGCAATAAAAATACAATGTAAATACAGTTTCATGCCTTTCGGATAAATTTAATGTTTGCTTAATGATCACAGTGAAAGGCGATTCTAAGGAATGGATTTAATAAAATAACCGGTAAGTGTAAAAGGACAGGATTGTAAAGAATAATTTTTCTGAGGAAGATTGGATGCCACAAATATAGGGTATCAGATATAGGTACACATAAAAAAAGCTTGTTTTTTTTAAAGTATTTAATGCTAATCTGTTAAATGACGAATCTTTTAAAACAAAAAGCTGTTCATATAGATGAACAGCTTTTTAAATAATACGGTATGAGAGATCATTTCATCAGTTCCGGGATCGTTTTACCGATGCAACCGCTCGGCATCTGAATATGCAGGATTGCTGCAATGGTGGCTGAAATATCGGTCATATAGGTTTCTCTGTTCAAAGTTCCGTGTTTGATTCCCCAGCCATAGAACAGTAATGGAATATGTGAATCATACGGATTCCATACACCATGGCTCATGCCAGTCTTACCGGCATCCATCACCCCTGTTTTCATGATGATCTGAAGGTCACCACTACGCTGAGGGTTATATCCGTTCACCACCATCTCACGGATCTTAGCAGGAATAGTTGCTTCTGCAGCATGATGCTTATCTACTACATTCAAAACGATATCTTTCTTCAGTAAATATTGTACAGTTGCGCTTTGAATGTTTTTGAGATCCAGTTTCAAGGAATCGATTAAAGGATGGTTCAAGTAAACATCATGCTCCATTACCGCACTGATAAGATTGGCCTGACTGAATTGCTTTTTCAGAAAATCGTTCAGGTCTTTTTTAATATCACCATCATCCCATCTTCCGCCGGGAATATTATGTTTCTGTAAGAATTCAGGGATATGCGCTCCTGAATGATCTGCCGTTAAGAATACAGTGTATTGGTCTTTGCCGACTGTTTTATCCAAATAATCGAATAACTGTCCCAGTGTTTGATCCAGTCTTACATAAGTATCCAAAAGTTCCCATGAATTAGGACCGAATGAATGTCCTATATAATCAGGTGAAGAAAAACTGACAGCTAAAAAATCAGTTACATCATTCTTACCCAAATGTTCGGCATTGATATTTGCTTTAGCCAATTCCAGTAACAGATCATTTGCATAGGGGGTAGAAGTTATTTTGCTATAATCCTTTCCCTGAAATTGTTTCAGGTCATAGGGCATGGTTAATGCATCTTTTCCAAAGGGTTTGCCTTCATAAGCATTGTCGTCAGTATCACA
>CAIMKO010000313.1 GCA_903841915.1 uncultured Chitinophagaceae bacterium
CGGTAATTGATATCACCACCGGCATTAACTTTGCCGCGAATATCAACACCGGCGCGGATACCGCCATTATAGCCATTCTTCCTGTTCTTCTTTAAAACAATATTGATAATACCGGCATTACCGCCTGATGCATCATATTTTGCAGAAGGATTGGTGATGATCTCTACTTTATCAATGATATCTGAAGGGATCTGATCCAATGTTAAAGTAGTGGGCCTGCCGTCAATAAAAATAGTAGGTGCGGCATTACGTAAAGTAACATTGCCATCTATATCAACATTGATAGAAGGAATGCTTTTCATTACTTCGGTAGCAGTTTGCCCCGTACTGGTCAAATTCTTATCTACATTAAAGATCTTGCGGTCGATACCTAATTCAAATTGCGGTTTAGCAGTTGAAGTAACTGTAACATTTCCCAGATCTGTTTCATCTGCCTCTAATTTTATATTGCCGAGATCTTTATCAGCCTGACCCAGCATTTGTTGAATATTGCTGCTCATGCCGCTTCCGTTGCCATCCTGCATGCCGCCTGATACTGCAGAAGCACCGGCACCTCCTGTAGGGAATTTTATTCCGAAAGTAACAGGCTTTTCTAAACTTTTATATCCAAGTGCTGATACCTTTAATTTGAAATTGCCGAAAATGGCCAAACCATCCAAACTGAAATCCCCATGTGTTTCCGTGATCACTGTTTTTAGAATGGCTTGCTTCGACTGTTTTGTAACGGTATCAAATTTATTTCCTGATAGCTGTATTGTAACACCTGCAACTCCTTTATTGGTCTTGCTGTCAACGATCTTGCCGTAAAAATGCCCGATATTCATATTCTGCGCACCTGCTTTTCCGCCTCTGGCAGCTCCTCCCATCATGCCGGTGGGCATTTGGGCATTGACAAAATAAAATGTTGAAATGAATAAGACTGTAGATAGAATTTTGTACATGTTTTTCTTTTGTATTTATGATGCAAATTTCCGCTTAGGTGGCTGATTCCTCAGTTTTAACTATACGAACGGTTATATGACAATTTTAAAAGGACAAAGTTCGAATACCATCGATGAACCCCCTCTTTATTTCGGTTAATTCAGTAATAATGTGATAAGCAATTGAAGAATGCCGATGATAAGACCAGTGAAAGCACCTGCCAATTTGAATAATGACAGCTCTTTTTTAAACTGTTGATGTATCTTTTTTTCTGTTTCCAGCAGATCAATAGCCATTATTTTTTGAGAGATGATCTGTTCCAATTGGAGGTCTGACTGAAGATTTTTCGCATATTGATTGATCAGGTTCGGAAAAAGTGTAGTTAACTCTTCCATAAAAATATTTTTCAATTGCTGAATGGTCTTGTCACCAATGAACATACTGATCATTGGCATCTGTTCTCCCAGCTTTATTCTGAGAAAATGATCGATCTGTTCTTCTACCAGCGGCATGATTTTTTCAATATTGGCCGGATTGGTCAGCTTTTCCTCGATCACCTGAAACGAGAAAAGTTCTTCACTCACATATTTACCCAATCCTTTTGCAATGGCTTCACGCTTACCGGAAATGATCCCTGAAAAACTAAATCCCAAAATTTGAATGGGTTTTAGGGGATGGAATAACAGCCGGATCATCAGACTATTGATCGTCCAACCTATCAGGGCTGCTAGAAAAGGAATTATATATAACCAGAAATGCATGTATGTTTCTTTAAGTAAAAACCTTGAAGGGTAGAAACGCCTTCAAGGTTTAAAAAGGTTTTTTGGGAGAACGATGGGTCTCGAACCCACGACCTACAGTGCCACAAACTGTCGCTCTAACCTACTGAGCTACGCCCTCCGTTTACAGTCCCCGATTAATTCGGGGACGCAAAAATAAGGTAAACCAAATTTGCAGGCAAGTCAAATTTGAATAAATATCTTCAACCACTCATCAAAAACCTTTGTTAATGAGTATTCGGCTATATTTGTCAGTATACTATTTACAGTATTTTTGGAATTCATTATGCAAAAATTTATTCAATTTATGAAGAGTACAAAGGGTCTGATGCTGTCAGCGGTTATCTTATTTGGCTGTTTGTTTTTTGCTTTTACAAAAAATAGTGGTCACGAAACAAATTATATCAATCAAAAACAAAAATTACTAACAACCATAGGAAACCTGCTTGAAGAACAACATTATAGCCCTAAAACCATCAATGATGCGTTTTCCAAACAGGTATTTAAGAAATATCTGGAAGAATTAGACGCAGACAAAACATTGTTTCTTCAGTCAGACATCAATTCACTCAAGAAATATGAAACAACGATCGATGATGAGATCCATGGGGCTGATATAAAATTTGAACCTGCAGTAAAGCAGGTATATGATAAGAGGATCGCAGATATAATGACCTTATACAAAGAGATCCTGGCTAACCCATTTGATTTTAAAGTGGATGAGTCTATTGTGATTGATGGCGACAAGTTGAATTATGCAGCCAATGAAGCAGAATGGAAGGACAGGTGGAGAAAGAAATTGAAATATTATACTTTGGAACGTTATTCGGATATGCTGGAGCAAAAGGAGAAAAATAAAAAAGACACAGCTTTCGATAAACCCGATGCTCAATTAGAAAAAGAAGCGAGAGAAAAAATATTTAAAGTAGTTGATAAAGTATATACCCGTTATAAGGTTACCAATACCGAAGATGAACTATTCAACAAGTTTGTGAATACGATCACCAATCTGATGGATCCGCATTCAGATTATTTTCCACCTATAGAAAAAAGGGCGTTTGATGAGATGATGAGTGGACATTTTTATGGTATCGGCGCTTTATTAACAGAAGCTGATGGGTTTGTAAAAATTGCTAGTATATCACCCGGTGGTGCTGCCTGGAAAAGTGGTGAACTGATGGCCAATGATATCATTTTAAAAGTAGCACAGGGCTCTACCGAACCGGTTGATATTGCAGGATATGATACACAAGATGCTGTAAAATTGATTCGTGGCGGTAAAGGAACAGAAGTAAGGCTGACCGTTAAAAAACAAGACGGTACCGTAAAAGTTATTTCAATCATCCGCGATGAAGTTGTTTTGGACGAAGCCTTTGCGAGAAGTGCCATTGTTAAAAACGGAAATGACAAGATTGGATATATTTTCCTTCCTGATTTTTATGCCGACTTTGAAAAACCAAACGGAGCGCGTTGTTCGCAGGATGTTGAAAAGGAAATTGAAAAGTTAAAAGCCGAAGATGTAAAAGGCATTGTATTGGATCTTCGTATGAACGGAGGCGGTTCTTTATATGAAGTAGTGCAGATGGTAGGTATGTTTGTTGGTCGCGGTCCGGTTGTTCAGGTAAGGGACAGAAATGGTAAATCTGCGGTATTAAGTGATAATGATCGTCCGGCAATTTACAATGGTCCTCTAGCAGTAATGGTAAATGAGGGAAGTGCTTCTGCAAGTGAAATATTTGCTGCTGCTATTCAGGATTATAAAAGAGGAGTTATTATTGGCAGCACATCAACTTATGGAAAAGGAACAGTCCAAAAAAATGTACCGATCGGTAAAGCATTGGATTTCTTTTCCGGCAGAACTGAATTTGGTGCGGTTAAACTGACTTTTCAGAAATTCTATCGTTTAAACGGCGGATCTACTCAATTAAAAGGAGTGGTGCCGGATATTATCTTGCCCGATTATTATGATTACATGAAAATTCGTGAGAAGGATAATCCTGATGCATTGCCATGGGACGATATCGCAAAATCATCCTATCAAACATGGCAAAATACGGCTGTTGATTTTGAGAATATCATTAAAAAAGAAAATGAAGAGATCAGTAAAAGTCTCAATTTCAATCTGATCAAGGAAAATACACAATGGCTATCAAAGAATATGGATAGCCCTGTTGAACTGAGTCTTGAAAAATACAAACAGACCCAAAGCCTGATACACAGCACCAATGCACAAATTAGCAAACTTTCGAAACTGCCTGCTGAAATGAATATTGAAGTAAGCAGATTCGACAAGGATAAATTTTTTAATAACCCGGATAAGGGCAAAGGAGAGCGTTATCAGCGATGGTTAAAAGACATTAAGTCCGATTTATACATCAATCAAACAATGAAGATAGTAAGTGAGATGATCACTCCAACAAATACGGTATCAAAATAATAATTTATAACTTAGTTTTTCATATATGCAGAAGTGATTTCTACTTCTGCATATTTTTTTTGTGCAGAATGAATGATGAATTTAGAGCGTTTGATTGTGAATGATTTGACAAAGCTTTATCTTTATTTAATAAAAGCTATGTGATTATGATCCATAAGGAAAAAAAATGGTACGCTATTTATACCAAACCACGCTGGGAGAAAAAGGTGGATGGTGTTTTGTTGAGAAAAGAAATAGATAGCTGGTGCCCTTTGCAAAAAGTAGAAAGACAGTGGAGCGACAGAAAGAAGGTTATTGAAGATCCGCTTTTTAAATCTTATGTTTTTGTAAGAATTGGGGAGGAAGAACGAGTGAAGGTATTGATGACAGATGGCGTACTTAATTTCGTGCACTATCTCGGCAAACCTGCCGTGATAAAAGATGACGAAATAGCGATGATCAAAAAATATCTTTCTGAAGAAGACGCCAAAATTGAGATCATCTCCAGTGAAGGGTTTAAAGAAAATACCAAAGTAA
>CAIMKO010000314.1 GCA_903841915.1 uncultured Chitinophagaceae bacterium
AACAAATGTTCTACATAATCCTCCTCTCTTGTCTTGCTGCCAATAGCACCTCGCCCACCTCTGCGCTGCTGACGATATTCAGATGCCGGTGTTCTCTTGATATATCCTAAATGAGAGATCGTGATCACTACATCTTCATCTTCGATCAGATCCTCGATCCGCATTTCGTCTGCAAGGTATTGGATCTCTGTTTTTCTTTCATCACCGAATTTCTCTTTTACTTCGAGTAATTCTGTTTTGATCAATTCATAACGCAATGGCTCGCTTGCCAATAATTCCTGTAAGTGTGCAATGGTGATAACGATCTCCTTGAATTCTGCAACGATCTTATCACGTTCCATTCCTGTAAGGCGTTGTAAACGCAATTCCAGTATGGCTTTGGTTTGCACATCAGATAATCCTTCTTCCTGATTATAGATGCTGGCATGAACATCAGCAAACAACTCTTCGCGTAAATACCATTTTGCTTCTCTACTTGCTTTTTGCAATGCTTCTTTGGCTTCATCGGGTGTTCTGCTGGCACGGATCAAACTGATCACTTCATCCAGATGATCCAATGCTTTGAGATACCCTTCTAAAATATGTGCTTTCTCCTGTGCTTTGCGTAATTCAAACTTTGCACGGCGAATCACCACATCCATTCTGAATTCCACAAACTCAGTGATCAGGTCTTTCAGATTCAGGATCTTTGGACGACCCTTGCTTAATGCAACGTTATTGATACCATAACTGGTTTGCAGTTCGGTGTATTTGTAGATCTGATTGATGATCACCTGTGCTACCACATCTCTTTTCAGATCGATAACAATTCTTGTCCCTTCCCTATTATTACTTTCATTGTTTACATGGGCAATTCCTTCAATGATCTTTCCATTCACCAATTGACCGATCTTATCAGTCAGCATATCCCTGTTCACCTGATAAGGCACTTCGGTAATAACGATCTGTTCTCTGCCGCTTGGTTTGGTATCAACATGGCATTTACCGCGTAATACCAATCTTCCTCTTCCTGTCAATAATGCCTGCTTCACTCCTTCCATACCATAGATGATACCACCGGTAGGGAAATCGGGTGCTTTTACAATCTTTATTAATTCTTCGATCGTGATCTCGTGATCATTGATATAAGCGATACAACCATCCACTACTTCACTCAAATTATGCGGCATCATATTCGTTGCCATACCTACTGCAATACCGGATGAACCATTCACCAATAATTGCGGGATCCTTGTTGGAAGAACACTGGGTTCTTTCAATGAATCATCAAAATTTAGCTGAAAGTCAACGGTCTCTTTTTCAATATCATCCAGCATGGCTTCTGCCAAACGCTGTAAACGAACTTCCGTATAACGCATGGCTGCAGGGGGATCACCATCCTGATTACCAAAATTACCCTGACCATCAACGAGCATATAACGCATGGTCCATTCCTGTGCCATACGCACCACTGTATCATAAATGGATGCATCACCATGGGGATGGTATTTACCCATTACTTCCCCAACGATACGTGCAGATTTTTTATAGGCTTTACCACTATTATTGCCCAATTCATTCATCGCATACAAAACACGACGGTGAACAGGTTTAAAGCCATCTCTTACATCAGGTAATGCACGACCAACGATCACCGACATTGAATAATCAATGTAGGCGGTCTTCATTTGTTCTTCAATATTTACCTGTATGATGCGATCATTATCGCTTGTTTTTTCCGGTAGCAAATTTTCTTCCATGTATCTTTTCTAAACAGAATTTTATGAGTAATTGTGAGATGATTTTTATCCCTTTTCAGGAGGCTTGCGAAGATAGCTTTTTACACCCGTAAAAAGCATTAAAAATCATTGTTTTTTCAATGGTTTTATCCACAGATGTGCTGTAGATTAAAAGCCGGTTTTATTGCAGCAAATACCTGATTTTCATAAGCTTTTCAAGCAACAGTCCGGATCATCCAAAATTGCAGCAACAGAATCCTGTTCATGGGTGTAATTATAGCCTTATGAATCACCGAACAAGTATATTTGGATCATGAAACAAATCCTTCTTGTAGGAGCAGGGAAATCGGCAACTGTATTGATCGATTATTTAAAAATGATCGCGTTTGAAAACAAATGGAAAGTAATCGTTGCTGATCATGATCTGATGGCCGCTACTTCTAAAGTAGGTAGTCATGATCTTGTTTCTCCGGTTCAATTGGATATTCATAACGAAGCTGAACGAAAATCGCTGATCGAACAAGCTGATATCGTTATTTCAATGATGCCCCCATCTCTTCATTATTTGGTAGCATTGGATTGCATTGCATACAACAAACATTTACTCACTGCATCTTATGTTGATGCAAAAATTAAGCAGGAAGAATCGATCATTAAAAATAAAGGGTTGGTCTTTTTATGTGAAATGGGCTTAGATCCGGGTATCGATCATATGAGTGCCATGCATCTTATCAACCAAATTAAAAAAGATGATGGCAGGATAGTTTCTTTCCAATCTCATTGCGGTGGTTTGGTTGCACCCGAAAGTGATGATAATCCCTGGCATTATAAGATCAGCTGGAATCCGCGCAATGTTGTATTGGCCGGAAAAGCAGGTGCCATATACAAAGAGCAGCATACTATCATTGAAAAAAAATATGAATCCTTATTTGATGGCTGCAGCCAGATAGCAATAAACGGGTTAGGTAAGCTGGCTTATTACCCCAACAGAGATTCATTAAGTTATATTCCTTTATACGGATTACAAGATGCTGAAACCTTTGTCCGTACCACTTTACGGTACCCTTCATTTTGTGATGCTTGGAAATATATTATTGATCTCAAGTTAACTGATGAAGAAAAAAAATATCCAACCAACCATATCAGCTTTTCCCGATTCTTTCAGCAATATTTTACGGAACATCATTTACTGGAAATATTAGATGCTGCCATGAAAAACGAAGACATCGGTCACCAACTCAATTATCTGGGCTTGTTTGATGAAGATCTGATCAATATAAATGAAGGCTCTGTTGCAGATGTATTGCAACTATTACTGGAAAAGAAATTGCTGTTGCAAAAAGATGATAAAGACCTGATCGTGATGCTGCATGAAATTGAATATGAAAGAAAGGGTGTCAAGAAATCTGTTCAAAGCAGTCTGGTCGTAAAAGGTGATGATCATTTGAGAACAGCTATGGCAAAGACAGTCGGGTTACCCTTAGGCATTGCAGCGAAATTAATATTAGAAGGAAAGATCAAAGAAACAGGTCTGCATATTCCCATCCTTCCAACCATTTATGAACCCGTTTTGGATGAATTGAAAAAGTTTGGAATAGAATTTCAGGAGAAAACTGTTAGCCTTTAGCTATTAGCTTTTCTATTCTCCTTTACTCATAGCTCATCGCTCTAAACTCACAGCTTTCTTCTATCATAATTCTATACCTACAAACTAAATTAGCTGTAGGCGGAATTAAAAATTTATACCCCTATAAAGCCTCGGAGAGGCGATATTTTGGTAAAAACATGATCAATAAGGAAAAGAAAGCTCCGGAGGAGCGGCAGTATAAAACAAAATGTCACCCCTCTGGGGTTTGTGAGCATTATTTAATCATATTTCTACCAAAATATCGCTCCTCTGGAGCTTAAATTTAAATAATAAATGAATTCCTTAAACTGGTTAAATTATTCTTTTATATACTGCATATCAGGGGGAAATACGTAAATTTTGCATGAGTTATAATTCCCTAATCCAGATATTCCTGAAACTTAGAGGTTCACTTTTATCGCCATGTGCCTGCAATTTTATCGGACAAGCACCATGCTTTTTATAATAAGGCGCACCGATATATCGTGTTTCTCCTTTTAATTCAACATTATTTTGTATGAGTACTTGATTATGAAACACAGTGACTTTTGCCGGAGATTTTAATGTACTGTCTTCATTAAAACGAGGTGCCGTCCATATGATATCATAGGCCTGCCATTCACCTGGTTTACGGGAAGCGTTCACTAAAGGAGGGTATTGTTTGTAAATACTTCCTGCCTGTCCGTTTACATAGGTTTCATTTTGATAAGAATCCAATATTTGTAATTCATAACCTGCATCGCCACCTCCGGTAGATGCTAAGAATAATCCACTATTGCCTCTAGCTTGTCCGCTACCCGTAATATTTGCAGGCACTCTCCATTCAATATGCAATTGATAATCGGTAAAGGATCTTTTTGTTTGGATATTTCCGCTGGTCTTATCAACGGTCAATATCCCATCTTCCACTTTCCATTTTGCATTTGTTTTAATATTATTAGTGCTAACCCACTCCTCTAAATTTTTACCATCAAATAATACAATGGCGTCTGATGCCGGGCCGGTTCCATTTGCAGCAGGGGTAATTATTTTTGGAACGGGTGTCCAAACTTCCGTTTTTGCAGGAGAATCTGCCGGTATTGTTGTTTGTGCATAGCAAAAACTGAATAAGGCTAGTGCTAATAAGCTAAGGTGGATCTTTTTATTCATGATGGTGTTTTTTAGAACTTTGGTAATTGGTAACCGTTATGATAAGCTTTCGTATAATATTGTTGATTGATCGAATGATCGGTGAATTGATGTTCGCTATGATTCCAATTTAATTTTTGTCCACTCCGGTAACTGATATTCCCCATTTGTGCAACAGTAGCAACCTGTGATGCGTCCTGAATAGAACAATGCAGATCATTTTTATTGCCTGACCGAATGACTTCAACAAAATTTTTCATGTGCAGAAAGACTCCATCATCCATTACTTTTTCTAAGGGTTTCACAACTTTATGTGTGCTTTGTTTTTCTTCGATCACTTCCCATCCTTTCCTGTTTAAGATCAAAGTACCGTTGTTGCCGATATAAGCAATGCCATGATCTCTGCCGTAAGAACCATTGTCAATTCCCATAGCATGATCCCATACTAAATTAAACCCGTCAAATTCATACAATGCAGTTAAGGTGTCCGGTGTTTCTTCTGCATAATCCGGGTATGCAAATTTTCCGCCCAATGCAGCAATAGTTTTAGGGTAATTGGCTTTCATTCCTAATAGACCATAGTCCAATAAATGCACGCCCCAGTCGGTCATTAATCCACCTGCATAATCCCAAAACCATCGGAAATCAAAATGAAAACGGCTTGCATTAAAATTTCTTATTTGCGAAGGGCCTAACCATTGCTTGTAATCTATTCCCGGCGGAACAGCAGTGTCGGGTACAACAGGTTTGGGTTTCATCCATCCCTGATAACACCAAACTTTTACGGTTCTTATATTTCCCAACTGACCTGTTGCAATAAAATCAACTGCATTTTTAAAATGTTGCTGACTGCGTTGCCACTGCCCAACCTGCACTATGCTGCTGTATTTTTGTTGTGCTTTGATCATGCTGTCGCATTCGCCGATGCTGTTGCCGCATGGCTTTTCAACATACACATGTTTTCCTGCAGCACAGGCATCTGCCATGATCAATGCATGCCAATGATCGGGTGTACCGATGATCACAGCATCAATATCTTTTTGTTCTAATAATTTTTTGTAGTTATCGTAGGTCTTTACTTTGGATGCATCGATGTTGAGTGCTGCCAATTCTTTCATTCTTTTGGCCAGCACGTTTGTATCAACATCACATAAAGCAACGAGGTTAACAGCTGGTTGCCGGAGCAGGTTTACAGTATCTGTCCATCCCATTCCGTTAATACCGATCGCAGCAATATTGATCTGATCGGAAGCCGCAGCAGTTTTAATGAAAGAAGCAAATGTTTGAGAGGTCAATAAAGTTCCTGCTAAAGCAAAGGAACTTTGCTGAATAAACTTTCTCCGCGCTATCATTGGCAAGATTTGCTATGAAAGTATAAAAAACAAATGATTTTATATGCTATTGATCGGAATTATATCTTGTACTATTTCTTTCGCTTCTTATCTTTCTTTTTGAAATTAGTTTCTTCATCAGTATCTGTTTCCTTGCCACCATCAATCACCCATTCATAATCCAACTGACGTTTTTCCAGATTGGCTGCCACCACTTTTATCCAAAGCTTATCTCCCATCTTAAATTGACGGCCGCTTCTTCTACCCACCAAACAATAATCACTTTCCACTAATCTGAATTCATCATAATCACTCAGGCTGACAACAGTCACCAATCCTTCACATTTATGTTCAACGGTTTCCACCCAAAATCCAAAATTGGCAACACCGCTCACTACTCCTTCGAATACTTCTCCTAAATGTCCTTTCAGGAATTCTACCTGCTTGTATTTATTGCCTGCACGTTCACATTCCATGGCCGCTCTTTCCCGCTCACTACAATGTTTGCACTTCTCTTCCATCTTTTTATCGATGATGGGTTTGCCTTCCAGCACCGATTGCAATAGGCGATGCACCATCACATCAGGATAACGACGGATAGGTGAAGTGAAGTGACAATAGTACTCGAATGCCAATCCATAGTGACCAATATTATCTGTTGTGTAAACAGCCTTGGCCATGGTTCTAATACCGAGTTGTTCCAATACATGTTGCTCCGGTTTACCCTTTGCATCGGCCAGCATCTGATTAAAACTATGCGCTATTTTTTCCGGAGAAGAAATATCAAATTTGTGACCATACTTTTTTGCATATACAATGAAGGGCGCTAATTTATCTTCATTCGGTTGATCATGTACACGATAAGGGAATGGGATCTCTTTTTGATTGATCTTGATCTT
>CAIMKO010000315.1 GCA_903841915.1 uncultured Chitinophagaceae bacterium
AAAACCTTGATTGCTCAATGATATTACGAACGTCGATGAATGCTGTCATCCCCGATCCCGATAATATCGGGAAGGGATCTGTTGGGCTATGGTACAATCGATTAGGGGATTAAGGATGGCCTTCCTATAACATATATTAAGAAGCTTAAAATCAATAAAATATATACAGGCTTCTTTTAAAATAATCGTTTTAGAATAATATCAGGGTGCCTGCATTTCCCCGGCCTCAGAAAAACAGCGTTAAGAAATCGACGAAGGAGATTCACCAATACCAAAATAAAACTAAAGACTAATTGGTAAAATTGATGGAATGAGCAACTGCCATCAGGCAGTTAAAAATGAAAAATGCTTGGTTCTATTAAATTGTATTTAACACAGCTTCGATGATTCATCTTACAAAAGATCAGCTTTAGACTTTTTTCATTTTAGCGAATGCAATCAATTTTTAGCTGTTTTTCTGCAGCCCTGCCTACCGGCAGGCAGGCTTGAACTTTTGTTTCTTTTCTTTCAAGAGAAAAGAAAGAGAATATTATTTTTTTCTTCTTACTTTTTTGCTTGCCCAAAAAAGTAACCAAAAAGGGCAACCGAAAACGATAACAGCCCGTTTTCGGTGGGGTTCCCTGATTAAGCTTTTGCACTACTGAGACTTCAACGGTAGGGCCATAATGCGTTATCAAAAATGGATGTCATTTTCAAAAAGCTGGTTTGCAAAGCAAAAATTGGTAAATCGGAATTGATACTTAACTTTTAAGAGAATTTTGTTTTCTTAAGAGAATTCATTCTTTAATGCTATTGCACTCACTCCACCCCCACAATCTTAGCAGCACCGGCATTCGTAACGGGCCTGATCAAATTAGCAGAAAGCGCCGCACCAAATTCTACCCCAACGGCCAATACTACACTATCCTGATCACTCATGTTGCAGTCTCCTTCTATTTGAATATTGAGTTCTTGTTGAGAGGAAATGTCTGCTGTACTCAACCAGTCTGTATATATATCCGCACGTTTTGATTGTATGGCAGCATTGATCGGAAAATATTTTTCAAACCTTGTATCATATTGAAGATCAGGAACAATACCCATCACTGCGATCAGTCTGAAGAAAGAGAAATTGCCCGGAACATATAAACCAATTTTTGGGATCAATTGCGGAATAAGTACAGTAGCTGATAACTCGCTTCTGTTGATTGTACAGGCCAGCGGATGTTTGATGATGGAATCGAATGCTGTTCCCATTCCTAAATTAAATCCTTCCAATAAGGAACGATGATTGGAGAGGAGAAAGGATCGCTTTCCCCAATCATTTACAGGATCCTGATTTATAATAAAACGACAGATCGTATTTAGTCTATTTTGAAACCGCGAATGGTCCAGATGGGTTACAGAAATTATCGCTTCTTTGATCTTCTTACCGGCGGTAGAAGCGCCGCCGAATTCTGCATTGTTCTTCCGGGTATTAGTGAATTCCCGTGCTTTCTTTATTTTTTCGCGGGATGCACCACCCTTGAGCCTGATCAGGGTGTCTTCAATCCCTTTACTGTTGTATGCAGACAAGTTGCCGATACTGCCTGTAAAATTCAAGGCTCCTTTTAGTCTTGCCATAGATATTGGTTTTATTGGATGAATAGAAATGACCAACAAGCGCTAGGCCTGCTGCCTGTTTTCTTCCTACCAAGTTAATACATGGTTATATAATAACCTGTAATTAAATCATAATGTATTCATAAATAATCCGCCTATAATCCACATCTTATTTATTGTGGGTTGTATGTGGATCGTATGTGGGTCATATGCGGGTTATATGTGGGTTATCCCCGAAGTTGGCAGGCATGAAACAGGAAGATGGTCGCTGTATGCTGTAGGGTTGGTTACAGCTGTTGGATCGGGATGACAGCGGTATTGAACGATAGTACAAATGCTAGGCAGATCCCTTCCGATATAGTCGGGAGTCGGGAGTCGGGAGTTAAGAAGGCATTTAAAGTTAAGTGTAAGACAAATGCTTCAATAAATTTTCTAATGTGTTGATTATCATGTAATAACCCTTAATTTATATTTCCCGATATCGATAATGGAATGGGTATTAAATT
>CAIMKO010000316.1 GCA_903841915.1 uncultured Chitinophagaceae bacterium
AACAATACATCTTTCACTTCGCCGGTCAATACGGCACCTTGTATAGCTGCACCAATGGCAACTACTTCATCAGGATTCACACTTCTGTTTGGTTTTTTACCAAAGAATTTTTCAACTATTTCCTGAACTTTCGGAATACGTGTTGAACCACCTACCAGGATCACTTCATCAATTTGTGAAGTAGAATAACCTGCATCTTTCAATGCAGCTTCGCAAGGTTTCAAACAACGTTCAAATAATTTATCGCTTAATGCTTCGAATTTTGCTCTTGTCAATTTTTTTACCAAGTGTTTAGGCACTCCGTCAACCGCAGTAACATAAGGTAGGTTGATCTCTGTTTCAGAAGAAGAGCTCAATTCTACTTTTGCTTTTTCTGCTGCTTCTTTCAAACGCTGCAATGCCATAGGATCTTTACGAAGATCGATCGCTTCATCAGCTTTGAATTCATCTGCTAACCAATCCATTACCACTTTATCAAAATCATCACCACCCAAATGCGTATCACCATTGGTTGATTTTACTTCAAATACGCCATCTCCCAATTCAAGGATAGAAATATCGAAAGTACCGCCACCCAGATCGAATACGGCGATCTTTTCATCATGTTTCTTTTTGTCTAATCCATATGCCAGTGCTGCTGCTGTAGGTTCATTCACAATACGACGAACAGTTAATCCGGCAATTTCACCTGCTTCTTTGGTAGCCTGACGCTGTGCATCATTAAAGTATGCAGGAACTGTTATAACCGCTTCAGTCACTTCCTGACCCAGATAATCTTCTGCAGTTTTCTTCATTTTCTGAAGTATCATGGCAGAGATTTCCTGTGGGGTATATTGACGACCGTCAATATCAACACGAACGGTATTATTGTCACCTTTTACCACTTTATAGCTCCAATGACTGATTTCTTCTGTCACTTCATCATAACGACGACCCATAAAACGCTTTACACTTGAAATGGTATTTTGAGGATTAGTGATGGCCTGACGCTTTGCAGGATCTCCCACTTTACGTTCGCCATTTTTTAAAAACCCTACTACTGAAGGTGTTGTGCGACGTCCTTCATCATTTGCAATAACTACCGGTTCGTTGCCTTCCATTACGGAAACACAACTGTTAGTTGTTCCTAAATCGATCCCTATAATCTTTGCCATATAATAAATTTTTAATTTAAGACCTCATTTTATATTGAAATCATTAATAATTGTCAACGATTATGCCATGAGTGGTGAGGGTGTAAAATTGTCAGACTTAAAGCGTTGGAAGTTTATGGCAATGTCAGGAACGCATCCTATTGAGGTAATGACTGCCATGATCGATCATATATTCTTATCGGTAGATGTCTTAAATGTATAATGCTTTTGAGAAAGATAACTAAATCCGATTAGCAAACCGGTTGTAAGCATCTTAGCAGGTGTAGGATACAAATGCAATACCTGAATAAACAATCGCAGTAAATAATAGTTCAATACCATATTCGAAACCACAACCACCAGGTATCTAAATAGTTGAACATGCTTTTTCAGGTCAGATTCAGTGAAAACAACATATCTGTTCAAATAAAAGCCAATGCCAAAATTGATCCAGATAGCAAATAAATAATCGGCAGCAATAAAAGGCTTTAAAGCCAGATTTCCATAAAATGGTATATATCCTAAGTGTACCACTTCCTTATGAAATATAAAATTGTAACCGATGGAATAGAGTAAAATACCCAGAATCACATTAGACCCGCCACAGGCAGCATAGCGAAAAGTCTGTAAGGGCATTAATTTTTTAAAGAATGGATAAAAAAAATCAATCACACTTAAGATCAGCTTTCTGATATGTTCGTGAATGAGTAACATAAATGGCGGCGAAGGTAGGATATAATCAATTAGATTTGCAGCCTGAAAATGTTAATAATAATGAGTGTTGTTGAACAGATAAAGGCAGTTACCACAGAAGCGATCAAACAATTATACGCTGTTGATATAAAAGAAAAAGATATTTTGGTAAATGCCACCAAACCGGAATTTGAAGGTGATTATACCGTTGTATTATTTGCCTTTGTGAAACAATTGAAAAGATCCCCCGATGCATTAGGCAATGAATTAGGCGCATATCTTCAAACTAATCATGGCGAATTATTTTCAGCCTTCAATATCATCAAAGGCTTTTTGAACTTAAGTGTTACAGACCAATACTGGCAAGGATTCTTAGAAAAAGAACATACCAATATCTCTTACGGCATAAAAGAGAAAAATGGTGAAAGAGTAATGGTTGAATACAGTTCTCCCAACACAAATAAACCATTGCATTTAGGCCATTTACGAAATAATTTTTTAGGATGGAGCATCGCTGAGATACTGGATGCCAACGGTTACGATGTAATAAAGACCTGTATTGTGAACGATCGCGGCATTCATATTTGCAAGAGTATGATCGCATGGCAGTTGTTTGCAAATGGCGCAACACCCGAAACAACAAATACAAAAGGAGATCATTTTGTTGGCGATTATTATGTCAAGTTCAATGATGAATACAAGAGACAAATAGAGAAGCTTAAAGCTGAAGGCTTAATGCAGGAAGATGCTGAAAAACAAGCTCCTATCATGAAAGCAACACAACAGATGCTGCTGGAATGGGAAGCCGGAAAGCCCGATGTGATCGAATTATGGAAAACCATGAACAGTTGGGTATATAACGGTTTTGATGCTACTTATAAAACCATTGGCAGCGATTTTGATAAAACCTATTTTGAAAGCAACACTTATTTATTAGGAAAAACCATTGTACAGAAAGGTCTAGAAAAAAATGTATTCTTTAAAAAAGATGATGGCAGTGTATGGATCGATCTAACCGCTGATGGATTGGATGAAAAAGTTGTGATGCGAAAAGACGGGACATCTGTTTACATCACACAGGATATCGGTTTAGCTGAGCAAAAA
>CAIMKO010000317.1 GCA_903841915.1 uncultured Chitinophagaceae bacterium
CAAACTATTGTTCAACAAATGAAATTGCAAAATAGCTTTATGACTGTAAAATTGTTTTTTATAGAAAAGAACAGTTGTATTGAAAGCATTTTTCTTATAGCTGACCTTCAAACGGGGAGTGCCTAAATTTTTTGTAATAACTTCTATTCCTGAATTGAACTCAATATCGAAAAGTTTGATGCGTTGATCAGTGAGAACATTGCGATCCTTTTCATTTGGCGTGAAAAAGCTTAAGTAGTAATCAAAATCTGTTGATTCGATAAACTGAATATAATAGCTTTCCCTATCCTCATATAATGAAGGCTTAGAGTTGAAATCGTCTGAAAAAAGATCAAAAAGGCTCATATTTTTTTGAATACTTAAATCATGAAAACAATGATTGTAGTCATTTAGACTACGTATAAAATGCAATTTTATTTATAACATGAACGATAAATATAGGTTTTTATTTTTAAATGGCATTTTGAAACCTGTTTTTATTAGTTTTTAATAATTCGTTAATGCTAACGGTAGTTAGCGAAAGTGCAAAAAAAGCCAATCCTAATGATTGGCTTTTTTGCACTTATATTCTGATTTATTAAAGATCCCAAACCAGTGCAGATGCTCCTAAAATAGCAGCATCTGATTCTTTTAATTCACTGAAAATAAGTTTCACTTTATTCCTGAATATCGGCAATACATTTGCTTCCATTGCTTCTTGTGTAGGGTTTATAATCAGGTCTCCTGCTTTGCATAAACCTCCAAATAATATGATTGCTGCAGGGGAGGAGAACATTACAAAGTTTGCTAATGCTTTCCCCAGAATATCTCCGGTAAACTGATATACTTCTTTTGCCAATTTATCGCCTTTCATGGCACAATCATACACTGCTTTGCTATCTAAATTTTCGGCTGTGTAATCGCGCATCAAGGATTTCTCTTTTGGATTCTTTTCCAATATTTCAAGAGCTGATAAATGAACACCTGTAGCGGAACAATAGATCTCTAAACTGCCATGTGCACCTGTTCCGGGATGCAATCTTCCATTGGGTACAATGATCGTATGGCCGAGTTCACCGGCAAAACCATCATGACCTAAGATCAATTGACCGTTTGCAACAATGCCACTACCTACTCCGGTGCCTAAAGTGATCATGATAAAATCTTTCATCCCTTTGGCAGCTCCATACATCATTTCACCAACTGCTGCAGCATTCGCATCGTTGGTAAGTGCAGAGGGCAACCCGAATTTGCTGGTGATCATTTTACTTAAAGGAATAATTCCTTTCCAGACAAGGTTTGGTGCATATTCTATGGAACCTGTATAATAGTTTCCGTTAGGAGCACCAATGCCAATGCCGCGTATATATTCTTTACCGCCGGCATCTTCGATAAGCGGTTGAATGGCGATATATAATTCGTCGATATAACTTTCAATGGTATCGAATTTTTTTGTCGAGATCGCACCACGGTAACTGATATTTCCACGTGAATCAACAATGCCGAAAACCGTATTGGTTCCTCCGATATCAATACCTATCGCATATGAATTTGAATTTGAAATTGCTGTAGCCATAAAAACTTCCTTTATATTATTTTAATGATTTAATTCTTTATTCTTCTACCTGTTTTGGTTTATAACCAATCAATGCATAATACAGCATGAATAATTCACCTGCTATAACTATCAACCAGGTCCATCTCCAATCAATAGCATCAGCAAGCATACCCTGAAATAATGGCAAAATGGCGCCACCTACAACTCCGATCATAAAAACACCAGATGCGACAGAAGTATACTTACCTAATTTTGCAACTGATAAAGTAAATATAGCACCCCACATTACAGAGTGGAATAAACCGATTATTACTAATAGCCATGGGTTGTTCAACAAAACAGCTGCCGATGCAAATATTGCAGCTAGAACTGTTGTTACAGCTAATTGCACGTTTGGTGAGATATTGCTTAAAGAACTTGAAACCAAACGTCCCACTAACATTCCTCCCCAATATAATGTTGCCATTAAAGCTGCTTTTTCGGCAAAACTGCCGCCTAAGCTAAGCGCGAATAAATTAATATTGGCACCAATACAAACTTCTACGCCAACATAAAAGAAAATAGCAATCACACCCAATGTCAAGTGGCTGAATGACCAAATGCTTTTTTCTAATTTTTCACCCACGCTCGCTTTTGTTCCATGAATATCAGGAAGTGAAAGCTTTGTAAGAATGAAAGTTACAATAGCTATAATTACCATTAGTGAGACAAAAGGTATCATTAACTGGCTTACTTTAACATCAGACATTGCCAATCCACCAAATACAACACCAGTAACAAAATAAGGGGCAACGGTAGTGCCGATCGAATTTGAAGATCCACCAATGTTTAATCTTTGTACAGCCTGTGTTCCTTTTACTTCGCATGCTGTTAAATAAGGATTGATTACAACTTGTAAAATTGTAGCTGCAGATCCAACAACAAAAGAACCTAATAAGAATATGAAATATCCTGAAGGAACTGTTGCAGAAGCAATATGAACATTTGAATCTGGAAATTGTACAGTGAACCAAGATGATAAAAAGAAAATTCCCAATCCAACAATCATTACAAGTAATGCACGGATCAGAGTTCCTTTATACCCGTATTTAGTTACCCAACTTGATCCTATTCCTCCGGTAAGCGGATATGCTAAGAACCAGGAAAAAGTAATTAAAGTAGCAAATGTGTTTTTCAAATCACCTGTACCTTGTAAGAACGCGGCTTTCAGTGGCCCTTGAAATTGCCCGTTTGCAGTTGTTAAAAAACCTACAATAAAGAATAGAAAGACCATTGTAAGAAATGGCATTAGATAATTGACCTGTTTTTGTTCAGATGACATCGTTAATGTTTTAGTGGGTAATTAAATGTATTTGACTGATCTATACATTGATTGCTGGCAATCAAAACAAATGTAAGAGTTATTTACAGTATAAAATAAATTTTTAAAACCAGCTTCTTGGCTATTTTTTTAAAGTTAATACATGAAATTTTTAGCTTCAATCCAGGCCCTGTAATTTCGTAAAAAAGCAACATGCGTTCCCGAAAACTAAAAATAATCTAAGCTTTATTCGCTTGTTTATTTATCTTCAAAACAGTTTTAAATAAAAAAATAATGGAAATTATTCATGTTAGTGCCGAATGTTATCCGGTTGCCAAAGCCGGAGGATTGGGCGATGTAGTAGGCGCCCTTCCCAAATATCAATGCAAAGCGGGTCATTTCGCTAAAGTTGTGATGCCTATGTATCGTACTAAATTTTTAGCAAATAACGACTGGGATGTAGACTATAAAGGTGCTGCGAATATGGGCGATTATTTTTTTAATTATACCATCATTAAAGAACGGCATAATAAACTGGGCTTTGATCTATTCCTTGTGGATATTTATGGATTACTCGACAGAGAAAAAGTATATGGTTATGATGATGATGCCGAACGCTTTACCGCATTTCAGATCGCAGTAGTGGATTGGATGAGCAGGTGGGAACATAAACCTGATGTGGTGCATTGTCACGATCACCATGCAGGCCTTATTCCCTTTATGATGAAGAATTGTTTTGCTTATAGAAGTCTGAGTTTTGTGCCTACCGTTTTCACCATTCATAACGGACAATATCAGGGATCGATGGGTTGGAACAAGAGTATTAACATTCCCGAATACGATAGCTGGAAATGGGGTGATCTGGATTGGAATAACAGTATCAATCCTTTGGCAAGTGCCGTTAAGTGTGCGTGGAAAGTTACAACTGTGAGCCAGAGTTATATGAACGAATTACGTTACAACAGCAATGGACTCGAAGACCTTTTTGAATATGAAAGGGGAAAATGTGTCGGTATTTTGAATGGAATTGATAATGAGGTTTGGGATCCTGCTACAGACAATTACCTGCAACACAATTTTAAAGTATCTACTGTTGTTAGCGGAAAGAAAAAAAATAAACAGGAATTATGCAAACGTTTTGGATTGAATGAAGAAGTCCCTTTGATCGTATTTATCGGAAGATTAGTTGGTGAGAAAGCTGCAGATGTGCTACCGGATGCAATCGCTTCTTCTTTATTCAGCATGAACGGACAGGTTAGCTTTTTAATTCTGGGAAGTGGTGATCCGCATGTGGAATGGCAACTCAGCAGCATGAATGGAACTTATCCCGGCTATTATCAAGCAGTGATAGGTTATGACGAAACATTATCGCACCATATGTATGCCGGTGCAGATTTTTTATTGATGCCAAGCAGGGTGGAACCTTGCGGCTTGAATCAAATGTATGCCATGCGTTACGGAACTGTTCCGATGGTAAGAAGCACAGGGGGATTGCAGGATACGGTTGTTGATATGGGCGAATGGGAAGGTTTCGGAATAAGGTTTAATCATGCAACCGTAAGTGATGTTCATTATTCTGTTAGCAGAGCAGTAAGTGTTTATCAGGATAAAACACATTTTAACTGGATGCGCAAGCATATGATGCAGATCGATCACAGTTGGGAAAGTACGGTAGAGCAATACATGGACATATATCGTTCTTTCAGATAATAAAAATATTTTTTATTACGGTAGAGTTAGTAAATTTATAAACTGTAAAACACAAAGTGTATGACTACTATTACCAATTCAGTTGTTTCTATTATTCTGGGAGGAGGGGCAGGAACAAGATTATATCCTTTAACAGCGAGCCGCAGTAAACCGGCGGTGCCGATTGCAGGTAAATATCGTTTGGTAGATATCCCGATCAGTAATTGTATCAATTCCGGTGTGGACCGTATGTTTGTGTTAACACAGTTTAATTCTGCTTCACTGAACAAACACATAAAAAATACGTATCATTTCGGTGCTTTCAGTACGGGCTTTGTTGATATCATTGCAGCCGAACAAACCCCCGATAACCCGGGTTGGTTTCAGGGAACTGCTGATGCTGTTCGCCAATCATTAAGGCATATCAGTAATCTCGATTTTGAATATATTTTAATTTTAAGTGGTGATCAATTGTATCAGATGGATTTTGCTGATATGATCGCAGAGCATAAAGCGAAAGGAGCAGACATTTCAATTGCAACTATTCCTGTTGAAGCAAGAGAAGCATCTGAATTCGGTATATTAAAAGCAGATCATGAAAATCTCATTACATCATTCATCGAAAAACCAAAAACTGATATCCTGGGAGAATGGGTAAGTGATACCGGACAAGAAATGCAAAAACAGGGAAGGAACTATCTGGCATCAATGGGTATTTATATTTTCAGTAAAAAAGTATTATATCATTTATTAAAAGAAGAATATCCTGATGCAACCGATTTTGGAAAAGAGATCATGCCTAATTCCATCGGAAAGTATAAAGTGATCAGCTTCCAATATGATGGTTACTGGACTGATATCGGAAATATCTACTCTTTTTATGAAGCCAATCTTGCATTGACGCAGGAGATCCCCCCATTTAATTTATTCGATAATAATAAAACTGTTTTCAGTCGTGCAAGAATGTTGCCACCCGCAAAGATCAGCGGTACAACGCTCGAAAAAACCATTATTGCCGAAGGCTCTATTATTAATGCAAGCCGACTTGAAAATTGCGTGGTTGGTATACGGGCAAGAATTGGTTATGGCACAACGGTCGTAAGTACATACATCATGGGTAATGATTATTATGAAACCCTGGAGGTAATGGAAGAAAATGTAAAAAACGGTATCCCTAAAATAGGAATTGGAGAAAGGTGCTATATTAAAGACGCATTGATCGACAAAAATTGCCGTATAGGTAATGATGTAAGGATCAATGGAGGTAAGCACCTGGAAAATACCGATCATCCTTTGTATACTGTGAAAGACGGAATTATTGTAGTGAAGAAAGGGGCCATCTTGCCTGATGGCTTTGTTATCTAAACTTTTATAAAAACATCCCGAGTGGATGTTTTTTATTGTATTTTTATCTTCGTGTATTTTTTACATATTGATTAAACGATTGCTATGGCATTTACCAATTCTTCCTCTACGCTTTCAAACAGCAGCAAACCTGCTTTAAGTTTTTGGAAAATCTGGAATATCAGTTTTGGATTTCTGGGAGTACAGATCGGTTATTCTTTGCAGAATGCGAATACGAGCCGTATCTTATCAGCCATTGGTGCAGATCCGCATCATTTAAGTTTATTCTGGTTAGCGGCTCCCTTAGCAGGTTTTTTTGTACAACCTATAGTTGGGTTATCAAGCGATAAAACATGGACACGTATTGGAAGAAGAATTCCATTTATTCTGGGCGGTTCTTTTGTATCGGCATTTGCCATGTTCTTTATGCCGAACTCCGAACATTTTGCTCAAATATTACCACCACTGATCTTTGGTGCTACGATGCTCCTGTTAATGGATACTTCTTTTAATGTGACCATGCAACCCTTCCGGGCATTGGTGAGCGACATGGTTCCTGAAAGTCAGCGAAATAAAGGTTATGCGATCCAAAGTTTCTTAATAAATACAGGTGCAGTTATTGGCAGCATCCTGCCATTCGTTTTAACATGGATCGGTGTTGCAAATGAGCCGGGTCCCGGTCAAAAAGTTGCACCAACAGTAATCTGGGCATTTTATTTTGGAGGAGGTGCATTATTGTTAAGTGTGTTATGGACTTCATTTAGAACAAAAGAATATCCTCCCGAAGAATATGCGAAGTATAATAATATTGATACCGAAGAAAAAGTAAAAATGTCTTTTTGGGATCTATTGAAAAATATCCCATCCACCATGTGGCAATTATCAGTCACTCAATTCTTCTCCTGGTTTTCTTTGTTTTTAATGTGGGTGTATACAACACAAGGTATTGCACAAAACATCTGGCATACGATCGATCCTAAATCAAAAGAATTTAATGAAGCCGGAAACTGGACCGGGGTGATATTTGCCGCATACAGTGTGTTCGCAGCTTTATATTCATTGGTATTGACACCATTGGCTGATAGGTTCGGCAGAAAAAATACGTATATGATCTCATTGGTTGCAGGTGGTTTAGGTTTGTTATCAATGATGTTTATTACCGACAAGAATTTATTATTCATCCCTATGATCGGAGTAGGTATTGCATGGGCAGCGATCCTCGCTTTGCCTTATGCCATACTTTCTTCTTCCTTGCCTGCAAGACAAACCGGAGTATACATGGGAATCTTTAATGCAACCATTACGATACCTCAAATTGCAGCAGGACTATTGGGTGGAGTTGCATTAAGGTTATTGAATGATAATGCAATTAATGTGATCGCATTGGCAGGCGGTTCAATGATACTGGCAGGAGTATTTGCCAAGGTAGTTATCAAATCAAAAGAATAATTTTTAAGAATAAAAATATAATCATGTTTAAAAAATCCTCCATACTGTTGATCATATCAGCAGTATTTTTTTGCGAAAGTCTGTATGCTCAATATGCAACTGTTTATCCAGCCAATTGGTGGGTTGGAATGAAACATAATAAGATACAATTACTGATCAAAGGTGATTACGATCAATTCAATAAAGAACAATTGCGTATTAATTATCCAGGTATTACGGTTACCAAAATAAACAATTTGGATAACGGCAAATACATATGTGCTGATATTACCATTGCAAATACTGCAAAGCCGGGAACTGTTGCGATCGAATTTATTCAAAATGGGAAAGTGCATGGTATTGCATGGCAGTTGAAAGAAAGAAGAAAAGGGAATGGTACACAATACGCAAAAGGCGTTAATTCATCTGACCTTGTTTATTTGATCATGCCTGATCGTTTCAGTAATGGCGATACAACGAATGATCATGTTACAGGCATGAAAGATCAATCATTAAATCGTGGAGAGATTTATGACCGTCATGGGGGCGATATGCAGGGCATCATCAATCATCTGGATTATTTGCAAAACCTTGGGGTCACAACAGTGTGGATGACTCCGGTAATTGAAAATGATCAGCCTAAAAGAACGGAGCATGGTTATTCTTTCACCAATCATTACAAAATTGATGCACGCTTAGGTGGTGAATCTGCCTATAAAAAACTGAGTGATGCATTGCATCAACGCGGCATGAAATTGATCCAGGATGCAGTGTACAATCATGTGGGCAGTGAAAATATTTTTGTAAAGGATCCTCCAACAAAAGATTGGTTTCATCAGTGGCCAACCTATACAGGAACCAGTTTCAAAGATCAAGTGATATTCGATCCTTATGGTTCTCCAAAAGAGAAAAAGATCATGCAGGATGGATGGTTCGAAAGAAGAATGCCTGATGTAAATCAATCCAACCCATATTTCGCAAACTTCTTGATTCAACATGCTATCTGGAGTGTGGAAGAATTTGGTGTAGACGGATGGCGCATCGATACCTACATTTATAATGACCTTGATTTCATGAACCGCTGTAATGCAGCATTGGTGGAAGAGTATCCTAAGATGACCATGTTTGGAGAAACTTGGGTTCACGGTACAGCGAGTCAGGCTTATTTTACTGCCAATAATTTCAACACAGCATTCAAAAGCAACTTACAGGGCGCAACAGATTTTCAAATGTTGTTTTATGGCATCATGCCTTCATTGAATGAAAAATTCGGATGGACAGAGGGCGTCAATAAATTGTATTCAACATTAAGTAATGACTTTTTGTATAAGAACGCAAACAACAATGTGATCTTTCTGGATAACCATGATCTTACTCGTTTCTATTCTGAGATGAAAGAAGATATCAACAAAGTGAAGATGGGTATTGCATGGTTACTAACCACAAGAGGTATTCCCCAAATATATTATGGCACAGAAGTGTTGATGAAAGGAGAGAAGAATCCCGCTGATGGTTGGGTGCGATTAGATTTTCCG
The DNA here is from genome assembly GCA_903841915.1 of uncultured Chitinophagaceae bacterium. Lineage (GTDB taxonomy): Bacteria > Bacteroidota > Bacteroidia > Chitinophagales > Chitinophagaceae > CAIQDX01. The sequence goes on from CAIMKO010000317.1 coordinate 8,834, forward strand.
GGCGGATGGACAGGCGATAAAAAAAGTGCTTTTTCACAGGAAGGATTATCCGATGAAGAAAAAAATATGCTGGCTTATACAAAAACAATGGCCAATTTTAGAAAGAACTCTTCAGCCATTACAAAAGGAAAACTAATGCAGTTCATTCCCAATGATGGTTTGTATGTTTATTTCCGTTATGATAACAATCAAACAGTGATGTGTGTGATGAATACCGCGGATAAAGAAAAACAAGTCGATTTCAAAAATTATGACGAACGCACAAATGGTTTTTCAAAAGCAGTAGATGTAATTAGCGGAACATCGTTCAATAGTTCATTTTCCATTCCTGCAAAAAAGATGTGGGTATTGGAACTGAAGAAATGATTTATAACATAGCTGCTTTCAAAAATTGATCGCCATATTTTCCCCAGTCTTTAAGGCTGTTTTTTATGCTTTCTTTCAAGCCTGCATTATTCATTTTATTTCCTTTAACGGGGATCTTAAAATCGGTGTCTTTAACAACCATGGCAGTAAGTTTTGTTGCAAACCATGTAATATGTTCATGCGGAATGGCAACACCGAGGATCATGCCGGGTAATCCTGAAAAGGATTCAGGTCCGCCTTCTGGTATGATCTCTTCTGTATAAAATGCAACAATATAAATAGAGTCAAGGATCAGTGCATTGGCCCTTCTGCATTCAAAGCCTGCGATCGTTTTCCTTTCATCTGTTAGTTTCCACAGAATTTTCCGTGTACTGTCTTGTATTAAAAATGTTTTTTCAAATATTCTTTTTTGACTGACTGCCGATTGTTTATCAAGGTCTGTATAGATGATATTATCTTCTGCCGGTTGCTCCCAAAGTTTATTATTATCAGTAAGTTCTCTTCCGGGCTGATACAGTGTTTTAGAGTTATTGAAAGTGAGGTTGAAATAAGTTGTTTTAAATTGCGGTATCCTCTTTTTAAATTCTTCTGTCCATGAATCATCACCGGTTATTTGTGCATGAAGATTCACTTTTCTTTCAAACTCGATCTTCCCTTCTGTTACAAATCGACTGTTCTGGGCTTTTGCAAAAGTTGCAGAACAGCATAAAATAAATAAATACAAAAATAATTTCATAAAAAATTTATTGCTCGTTAATTATTTTGTTTCGGACCATTCTTATTAAAATTCCATACCACTGAAAGCATGAAATAACGTTGAATGGTGGTATACGTATTCTGCGAAATGAAATTTGTATTTACTGTTCTGTTGAAACCTATATTTTGATTCAGCAGATCATTCCCCGAAACTTTGACCAATAAGGCATCATTCTTTAACAGCTTTTTCCCTACCCAGAGATTCCATAAAATAACATTATTGTCATTGTCGAATGTGCTGGTTTTTTGTCTGTATATAAAATCACAATCCGAATGTATTTGTAGTTTCAATGGCAAATAGAAATCCAGATCAGGATGAACATTGAATGTCCAGTAATGTGTGTTGATATTGCTTTGGATGGAAGAGTTGCTGGTGGTATAGGTTGCATTTGCTGAGATGCTATTGTCATACTTTTTATCTTTTTGCTTACTGGCATAAAGTCCAAATGAATAATTTTCACTCTTGGTGATATTGTTAAACCCATTTACAATATTTGTATTCTTATTTGTATTGATGTCGCCGTTAAGACCCAGTCTTATTTCCGGTTTCTTTAGTTTGAAATAATAATTCAAATATCCTGAAAGGGAATAATTACCATTCACATTAATAGTTTGCGAGACACGCCTGCCCAGACTGTCTACTGTATTATTATTGCTGAATGCGTCTTGTGTAAAACGATAATTGGTACCGATAGAAACAAATTGATTATTCAATGGCTTGCTGTCATAAAAATTAAGATTGAACGCATTGGTGAAGGACGGTTTCAATGCCGAATTACCGATAGTGATATTCAAAGGATCATCATTGGTCCGTACAGGTTGTATCTGTTGTAATGACGGTTGGGCAGTAGAGCCATTATAATAGATCGATAATCTTCTCTGACTTGTAAAAGCATAACTGAAATTGGATTGCGGATACCAGTTTACAAAATTCCGATTGGTGAAAATATTTCTTACATTATCTTCCTGATTATAGCTTGTGATCCCGATCGTATTACCAAGGTTCAGCCTTATTTTCTTGTTGATATAGGAATACGATAAGCCGGTTTTATTGGTAAGTATATTGAATGTATAATCATTGCTGTACAATGTATCCAATATATCATATTTGCCGCTTGTGCTTTTATTAAATGAACTTCTGTCAGATCCGCTGTTATTTAAGATGATCTCATAATTGCCAACCAGTGATGATGCTGATGATAGTGGTTCAGTATAAACAAATTTGCTGTCGAATGCCAATGATTTATTATTGCTTATTTTGTATTGATCGGTTATTTGTTTTGATGATGGAATAGAACTTCCTCCTGTATAAAAATCATTTTCTGCCATTAATTTACCTGTTGATGTTTTCAGAGAATAATTCTCTTTAAAATCAATGGATAATGTTCTGCCTTTTTTCTTGAATTTCTTTCGCCAGAGAATATCGGCATTTAAAGAATTGTTATCTCCGTCGGCAGTAATACTCCGTACTCCTGAATTAACAAGGCTATTGTTTTTTGTTAGCGATTCTGTATTGTAATCATTGGCTGTTGTTTTGTGCTCAAGTGTTCCGTCAACCATGGCCTTTATGGAAGAACTTGAATCAAGCTGTATCTCATAAGTACTGCTTAATTTATTGCGCAAAACCCTATTATTAAAATGCTGTGTTTGATTGGTATAATACAATGTATCCGGCAAAATATTCTCCGTATTGGTAGTACTGCTTCCATCAACCTGCAGTTGTAATATTTTATAATTCGCATTGAGCGATTGTTTATCATCATTCCATTTATTGTTATAATGAAGTCCGCCTGTTTGTACCAATGGTTTCCCCTGCCCGTTATAGTTGCCCCCCCATCCGGTTATATCATCTTCATTCATCATCATCCCGCCATCGTCCATAATAATTAATCCCGAACCCGCATCTCCAAAACTATTTTGATCCTGCCAGTTCAATCCCGTTTTGCCTGTATTTGAAACAATTCCAAAGCCTGCTATCTTCTGTTTTTTCCGGAATGAGTTGAACATGGCTTGATTATCATGATAACCTTCCGTTCCGGCACCGGCATTCAGTTTGCCGAAATAACCTTTCTTTTTATCATCCTTCAACTTTAAATTAATGGTTTTAGTCTTCTGACCGTCATCAATTCCGGTGAAAGTGGCTTGATCACTTTTTTTATCAAATACCTGCACTTTGTCAACCATATCTGCACGGATGTTTTGTGTGACCAGTGTTGGGTCATCACCAAAGAATTCTTCTCCGTCCACCAATACCTTTTGTACTTTTTCACCCTGTGCAGTGATCTGGCCATTCTTATCAACCTGTATACCCGGTAATCGCTTCAGCAGATCCTCCACATTTGCATTGGCCTGTAAGTGAAAACTATCAGCTTTATATTCTGTGGTATCGCCTTTCAACTTAATGGCACCGATGGTTTGTTTAACGATCACTTCCTGCAACAGATGTGCTTTAGTGATAAGGGGAATACTGAAAAGCGAAAGATGAGAACTGTCGCTCAAAATAACAGCATCAGTATAATCGGCATAATTGGGATAAGTGACCAGTAGGATGTATTTACCAGCGGGTAAATTACTTAGTTCAAAATTACCCTTCTCATTGGTTCTGGTGGATTTACAAATAATGGAATCCTTACTTCTTAATAAAAGGATCACTGCATGATTCAGTCGCTGTTTGTTCAGTGTGTCGGTGATGCTTCCCTCAATTCTAGCTGTTTGCGCATTTGTGATGAATGCGATAAAACAAAACCCAATGAAGAGCAGAATGTTTGATATTTTCATGTACTTTGAAGGAGGTTTGAACATTGGGATGCTTTAGAGTACAAATTCCACAAAAAATATTTCAACGAAATGCTTTTCATGTATAAAATAATGTTAATAAAAATAATGGGTTTACTGCGTTAACTGTTATTTCAGTCCCGGGAAAAACCCCGTGATTAGAATTTTCTTTTTATAAAAGCTTACTTACATTTATAAGCCAAAACCAAACATGTATGAATAAAACCTTTTTTTCAATTTGTATCGTAACATTCTCAGCTAGTATTGCCCTTGCCCAAAGACCGGGTGGTGGCTCAGGAAATAGACCCGATGGTCAGACTTCCACAGCCCCAATTTTAACAACAAGTACGGGAAGCCCAACAAGGGTAAATCTTAAAACAGATTCAACTGTTACGGTTAGAAATGAGATCACGATAAAAGGCGAGAGGGTATCTTATACGGCTATTGCAGGAACTTCTCCTGTACTGGATGCTGATAATGTTTCCATCGCGAATGTTTTTTATACCTATTATGAAAGGAATGATGTAAAAGATAAAACTACCAGACCGCTTGTTATCTCTTTTAACGGCGGCCCCGGAACCCCTTCTGTTTGGATGGAGATCGGTTATACCGGTCCCCGTATCTTAAATGTAGATGATGAAGGATATCCTGTTCAGCCATATGGCATGAAAGATAATCCGCATTCTATTTTAGATGTGGCTGATATCGTTTATATCGATCCTGTGAATACAGGCTTTTCACGCCCACTCATCAAAGAAGGTGTTGCGCAAAAATTCTTCGGAACCAATGCCGATATAAAATATCTCGCCGCATGGATCAATTCTTTTGTCAGCAAATACAAACGTTGGGCTTCTCCTAAGTTCTTAATTGGTGAAAGCTATGGTACCACAAGGGTTTCAGGACTTGCATTGGAATTACAGGATGCGCAATGGATGTATTTGAACGGTGTTGTTTTAGTATCACCCACCGATCTTGGTATTGAAAGAAGCGGACCTGTAGGGGCTGCATTATTTGTTCCTTATTATGCAGCAACTGCCTGGTATCATAAAGCCTTGAATAAAGACTTGCAGAAAAAAGACCTGACTGATTATCTACCTGAAGTAGAAAAATTTACGATCGATGAACTGATCCCGGCTATCACTAAAGGCGGTGCATTAAGTGATGAAAAAAGGAAAGAGGTGGCTACCAAATATGCAGCTTATACGGGGCTTTCCCAAAAAGCAGTATTGGAACATAATTTCGAGATTCCTACTAACTTTTTCTGGAAAGAATTATTACGGGATAAAGGTTATACTGTAGGAAGACTGGATTCGAGATATCTGGGTATCGACAGACAGGATGCAGGTGAAAGACCTGATTATAATGCAGAACTTTCTTCCTGGGAACATTCTTTCATGCCTGCCATGAATATCTATTTGAGAGATGAATTGAATTATAAGACCGATCTCAGTTATTTCTTATTCGGTCCGGTGAATCCATGGGACAGGACCAATGATAGAACAGGATTGAATTTGGGAAAAGCAATGGCTGAAAATCCATATCTCCATTTATTGGTTCAATCAGGGTATTATGATGGTGCATGCGATTATTTCAATGCAAAATATAGTATGTGGCAAATTGATCCTGCAGGAAAATTAAAAGACAGAATGAGTTGGGAAGGCTATAGAAGCGGACATATGATGTATCTGCGTAAAGATGATCTGTCAAAAGCCAATGAAAATTTAAGAAAGTTCATTGCCAAATCAATACCAAAGTCAGGTACGCCTGCAAAATATAAAGAGTAGGAACGTTTTGATAAAAAGGTCTTTCATTTAGTATCATTAAAAAGATTGTGATGTCATCCGACGATAAGAATAAATCAACAGCAAAACCTATTGCAAAAAGATATGAAGAAATTCATTTTGTTGATACTGCACAATCTGTCTGGAATTATTCACTCCTTACAGATGACGATGTGCAAAATTTTCAGAACGGAACACATTACAGTTTATATAAAGTATTGGGGAATAAACAGGTTCAGGTGCTTGAAAAATGGGGGACTTATTTTGCTGTATGGGCTCCCAATGCAACACTGGTGACCGTTACAGGATATTTTAATGACTGGAATAAAGAAACGCATCCTTTAAAAGTTCGTTCAGATAATTCAGGGATTTGGGAAGGGTTTATTCCGGATATCCACGCAGGCGAAGCTTACAAATATCATATTCACGGTTATCAGGGAATGAAACTGGATAAGGGAGATCCTTATGCACACTTTTGGGAAAAACGTCCCTTCACTGCATCCATCACCTGGCAAACACAATATGAATGGAATGATGCCGCATGGATGAAGACCAGAAAGAAACACAATGCATTAACATCACCATATTCAGTTTATGAAGTGCATTTGGCAAGTTGGATGCGTCCTGATAAACACGATGAAGAAACCTACAATACGTATCAGCAAATAACAGAAAGATTAGTTCCTTACGTAAAAGAAATGGCATTCACACACGTTGAATTCATGCCGGTGATGGAACATCCTTTTGATGGTAGCTGGGGTTATCAGGGCACGGGTTTTTTTGCACCAACATCACGATTCGGTAATCCGCAGGAATTTGCTGCTATGGTTGATGCATTTCACAATGCAGGCATTGGCGTGATACTCGATTGGGTGCCTTCACATTTTCCTTACGATGCACATGGCTTGTTCATGTTCGATGGAACGCATACTTACGAATATGCTGATATGCGTAAAGGTTATCATCCCGATTGGAATTCTTATATTTTCAATTACAAAAGAGGAGAAGTAAAAAGTTTTCTCATCAGCAGTGCAAGATTCTGGTTCGAACAGTTTCATATCGATGGCATTCGAGTAGATGCCGTGAGTTCAATGTTGCGTTTGGATTATAGCCGTAATGAAGGCCAATGGGAACCCAATGAATTTGGCGGTAACGGAAATATTGAAGCCATCGCATTCATCAAAGATTTGAATGAAACATTGTACCGCGACTTCCCCGATATTCAAACTATTGCAGAAGAAGCCAGTGATTGGCCGGGTATTAGTCGTCCTACATTCGAGGATGGACTTGGTTTTGGTATGAAATGGATGATGGGATGGATGCATGATACCTTGGATTATTTTAAACTCGATCCAATCTTCCGTGGGGCACATCAGGATAAGTTCACATTCAGCATGATGTATTTCTATGATGAGAATTTCATGTTGCCTTTATCGCATGATGAAGTGGTGCATGGAAAATCTCCCATGATCTATAAAATGCCCGGAGATGAATGGCAGAAATTTGCAAACCTAAGAATTTTATATACCTACATGTTCACACATCCCGGAGCAAAACTATTGTTCATGGGAGATGAATTTGCTCAAACCAGCGAATGGAATTATAAAAGTGAATTACCATGGGATCTGCTTTCACATGTGAGTCATGGCGGTATGAAATATTGCGTTCAGAAATTAAATGAATTATACAGAAGCGAACCTGCATTGTATGAAAAGCAATTTGAAGTGGGTGGATTTGAATGGGTCGATCTCAATCATCGTGCAGAATCGGTGATGGTCTTTAAACGCAAAGGCAAAAAAGAAAAAGATGATATTCTGGTGATACTGAATGTTACACCTGTTGTCCGCAATGATTGGGAAATACATGTGTATGGCAAAAGCGAATGGAAAGAGATCTTCAACAGCAACGATAAAGCATTCTGGGGAACGGGAGATGTGTTCAATCCCGAAATAAAGGCAGAGTTAGTGAACGAAGATGATAAATGGTATAAATTGAAAGTACAGTTACCTGCATTGGGTGCTGTGGTGTTGAGATAATAAATTAAAATCCCGAAGTTTGAAAAAGAAACGAGTCAGCCATCTTGCAGATGCCTGACTCGTTTCTTTTTTTGCCGATTGTCATTGTTTTAGGCCTTTGCTGCTGAACATTATTTTAACCATCCTGTAACTTTTTATTTTTATAGTCGTTA
>CAIMKO010000318.1 GCA_903841915.1 uncultured Chitinophagaceae bacterium
AAGATCAACCATATTTTTATTTCACATCTGCATGGCGATCATTATTTTGGTTTGATCGGATTGATCACCAGCATGGGACTATTAGGCAGAGAAAATGAGTTGCATTTGTATGCGCCTGCTGTTTTGAAAGAGATCATTGACCTTCAGTTTAAAGTTGCAGATACAAAACTTCCTTTTGCTTTACACTTTCATCCATTGGAAAAAGAGGGACTAGTGGTAGAAGGCAAACGATTTTCTGTTGAATGTTTCTCTACGCAACACAGAGTAGAATGCTGGGGTTTTATCATTCGAGAAAAGAAACATCCCCGAAAAATTGATAAAGAAAAAGTATTGCAGTTTAATATCCCTGCTGTTTATTACAGCCATTTAAAGAATGGATCTGATTACGAAACAAAAGAGGGTGATATTGTCAAAAACGAATGGGTCACTTTACCCAATGCTGAGCCACGCAGTTATGCTTTTTGTGCCGATACTATTTATGATGAATTACTGGCCGAGAAAGTAAAAAACGTTACTGTGATCTATCATGAAGCTACTTATTTAAAAGACCTTGACGAGCGTGCGACAGCCCGCTTCCACAGCACAACTGAACAAGCTGCAAATATTGCCATTAAAGCCAATGCTGAAAAATTACTGATCGGACATTTCAGCAGCAAATATGAAGTATTAGATCAATTCTTACAAGAAGCAAAAGAAGTGTTTGCTAACAGCGAATTGGCGATCGAAGGCGTAACTTTTAAGATCTAATACATCAACCAGTTATAAAATACCGGGAATTCCTGTCTCCAGTATTTTTCACTGTGCTGACCCACAGGATCTGTCAATCTCCTTAACTGATAATTTGATTTTTTATAAAAAATATCCGCCATTTTATTCATATCATTTATCATAGTACTGCTTTCATTTCCACCGGCATAAAAAAACAGTTTGGGCGCATTATTGATTTCGAATTTTTCAGCATCAGTGTATAATTGAGGTGTTAACCAAAATGCAGGAGAGAAAATTCCTGCGCCACCAAACACTTTCGGATATTGGAGCACAGCATACAAACTAATTAAAGCACCCATGCTGCTCCCGGCTGTAAAAGTATATTCAGGTCCTTTCTTCGTTCTGTATTTACTATCTATAAAAGGTTTTAAGGTGTTTGCTAAAAAATCAACATATTGTTTTCCTTCCCCCTTGCCGAATCTATCATTGTCATAGGGATTGTATTCAGTCATACGTTTATCGCCGCCATTATCAATTCCAACAACGATACATTCTTTGCCTGTTTGCTGCTGCAATGAATCTAAACATTCATCCACCCCCCACTCTCCCGAAAAAGCAGTTTGCTCATTGAATAAATTTTGTCCATCATGCATATATAATACCGGATAGGTTTTGGAAGTAGATGCATAAGTCTTGGGCAAATAGATCCAGATCCTTCTTTTGCGATTGAGTTGGGGAATATTAAAAGCAGTATCAATTATTTTTACCTGCGGGCTAGCCGAATAACGTTTGGGTCTTTCGGGATAATCATCTTTCCATCCGGCTATTACAAAATCAATGGAAACATCAGCCGAAATATCCAGCACACGATCACTGATATCTCTGCCGTCGGCAGTACATTCCACTTTTTCAAA
>CAIMKO010000319.1 GCA_903841915.1 uncultured Chitinophagaceae bacterium
TGATCGAACTTTCTTTGATGCCTTTTGGTAAAACTGTTGTTGCTTCATAAATGATCTTCTCCTTAAAAACTTGAGGTCGCAAATTGCGACCTCAAGTTTTTATGCTCTTTTCGCCCGCTTATAAAAAACAAAACTTATTTTGCTGCTGCGTCGATAGATTTAACACTGTAAAATAAACCGTCATGAGAAAATTAGTTTTCCTTTTATGCATCGCTTCCGGCATTGCTGCTTCCGCACAACAACTAACAGTAGAGAAGATCATGAGAGATGCCAAATGGATCGGTACTTCTCCAAGCAATATTTCATGGAGCTGGGATAGCAAGTCTGTTTTCTTTAACTGGAACCCCGATAAAAATGTTTCTGATTCATTTTATATGTATTCGCTCAACAGTAAAGAACCTGTAAAATTAAAATACAATGAAGCACAGTTATTGAGTGCCATCAATAACGGTACTTATAACAGTAGCTATTCTCAGATCGTGTATGCATACAAAGGCGACCTGTATCTATTGGATATCAAATCGGCCAAAACAACACGCATCACACAAACAGAAGAACAGGAATCAAATCCTAAATTCATTATGAAAGATGAGTGGATCAGTTTTAGTCGTAACCAGAATTTATATGCATGGAATAGTAAAACAGGATTTACACAACAGCTGACCAATTTTGCCAAAGGCGCTGAAACAGCTGCCGCACCTGCATTTGCTGCATTCGGTGGCGGTGGTGGGAATCGTGGCGGAGGTGGCGGTGCAAGAGGCGGTGGTGGTCCTGCGGGTCCTGCAACTGCAGCGGCATCTGCCAATCAACAGGAACAATGGCTACAACAAAATCAATTGCGCACATCCGATGTAGTTACACTTAGAAAAAGCAAGAAAGATCAACGTGATGCATTCTTAAAATCAGTAAAAGAATCGGATACATTAAAGACAATAAATATTGGCGATAAAACTTTACAGAGTTTGCAGGTTAGTCCCGATGGAAGATTTGTGACCTATCGTTTATTTACCGCTCCCACCAATGCAAAGATTACTGCTGTTCCTGATTATGTTACTGAAAGCGGTTTCACTACTGATATTCCCAACAGAACAAAAGTGGGTGCACCTGCAGGTAAATATGATTTCTATGTGTATGATAAATTAAGGGATACTGTTTTAACCATACTAACAGATTCTATTCCGGGCATCACCGATCAACCCGATTATACAAAAGATTATCCGCAGAAATACGCGAACAAAAAAGCGAGTGCCCGTCCGGTAAATATCAACAATACGCTCTGGAATGAAAGCGGAACTGCAGCCATTGTTGACATCCGTTCGCAGGATTATAAAGACCGTTGGATCATGCAGCTAGATGCCACAACAGCCAAATTAAAATTATTGGATCGTCAGCACGATGATGCATGGATCGGCGGACCGGGAACCAGTGGTTTTGGGGCAAGCATCAAGTGGATCAATGATAATGTATTCTATTTTCAAAGTGAAGCAACGGGTTATTCTCATCTCTATACTTATAATATCAGCACAGGAACAAAGACACAACTTACCCAAGGAAAATACGAAGTGCAGGATGTGGTGCTGAGCAAATCAAAACAGGTATTTTATTTATTGACGAATGAAGAACATCCCGGTAAACAGAACTGGTATAAAATAAAGATCGACGGTACTGGAAAAGAAAAGATAACATCCATGACGGGTGGTTATGAAGTAGCTCTTTCTCCTGATGAAAAAAATATCGCGTACCGTTATTCCTTCATCACCAAACCATGGGAATTATTTGTACAGGAAAATCTTGCCAACAAAAAACCCGTGCAGGTGACCAATAAAGCGATGAGTGAAGAATTCAAATCCTATGCATGGAGAGAAAATAAGATCTTCACTTTTACGGCAAGAGACGGGCAGCCAGTATATGCAAGATTGCATGAACCAAAGCCCGGAACAAAAAATAATGCTGCCGTGATCTTTGTACACGGTGCAGGTTATTTACAAAATGTACATTTTTGGTGGAGTCAGTATTTCAGAGAATACATGTTCAATAATTTATTGGCCGACAAAGGTTATACTGTGATTGATATTGATTACCGTGCCAGCAGTGGTTACGGCAGAGACTGGAGAACAGGCATCTATCGATTCATGGGTGGAAAAGATATGGATGATGAAGTAGATGCTGCCAGATACTTAGTAAAAGAATTGGGTATTGATTCAACACGTATCGGCATGTATGGTGGAAGCTATGGCGGATTTATGACATTGATGACCATGTTCACTGCGCCTGATGTAATCAAGGCTGGTGCTGCATTGCGACCTGTTACCGATTGGGCACATTATAATCATGGCTATACTGCCAGCATTTTAAATGAACCCTTTAATGATAGTATTGCTTATGCAAGATCATCGCCCATCAATTTTGCAAGCGGATTGAAAAATCATTTGCTGATCTGTCATGGTATGGTGGATGTGAATGTGAATTTTCAGGATGCAGTTCGTTTGAATCAACGACTGATCGAATTAGGAAAAGAGAATTGGGAGATTGCCATTTATCCGGTAGAAGATCATGGTTTCGTTGAGCCAAGCAGTTGGACCGATGAATATAAAAGGATCTTGAAACTATTCGACACCTGGTTATTAAAATAATGATTCTATAAACAGAACACAGTAATTCATGATGCCATCCACCACAAGTAAGAATGCTTTAGAAACCATTGGGAATACACCATTGGTGAAACTATCTAAAATAATTCCAGCGCATTGTGCGGATATTTATGTGAAGCTGGAATATTTTAATCCCACGGGGTCTTATAAAGACCGTATGGCGCTATCCATTGTGGAAGAAGCAGAACGCCGAGGCGATATCAAATCCGGTGGCACATTGGTAGAGTATACCGGCGGTAGCACAGGATCATCTTTGGCATTTGTTTGTGCCGTGAAAGGCTATCATTTAAAAGCCATTTCTTCCGATGCATTTGCAAAAGAAAAATTACAAACGATCAAATTATTCGGAGCAGATATTGAGATCATAGAAAGTGAAGGCGGAAAAATAACGCCATCCCTTTTTACAAAAATGGATGCAAGAGTTCAACAATTAATACAAGAGAAAGGTTATTACTGGACAAGACAATTTTTAAATGAAGATGCTGAAATCGGTTATGCAAATTTAGGTAAAGAGATCATTCAGCAATTGAATAAACCCATTGATGTTTTTTGTGCAGGAGTTGGAACAGGAGGAATGTTTTGCGGCGCATCAAAGGAATTAAAAAAAACAAACCCGCAAATAAAACTGATCGCTTTGGAACCTGCATCTGCCCCATTATTATCAACAGGCATCAAAGGATCGCATCGGGTAGAAGGAATTGGAACGGGTATCATCCCACCATTGCTTAAAAAAGATTCGTATGATAAAGTGCGTGCCATTGATGAAACAAAAGCAAGAGAGACCGCAAGGGCATTGGCATGTACAGAAGGCATATTTGCCGGTACCTCCAGCGGTTTGAATATTTGTGCCGCCATCGAGATCGGCAAACAATTAGGACCGGGTCATACTGTTGTTACGGTTGCCTGCGATTCGGGAATGAAATATTTAGCCGGGGATCTGTATGCATGAGGTTTCACACAAAGCAACCAAGGTTACAAAGCAACAAAGGGTTTATTATACGTCTAAAATAACTTAGTGACCGTTGTATCCTTTGTCTCTTTGTGTGAAATAAAAAAGCCGCATTACTGCGACTTCTTAATTATTAATTATAAATTTTTAATTATTCCTACCTATTCATACTTGATAAGAACTCTTCATTGTCTTTTGTTCCGCGCATACGTTTCAGCAATTCATTCATGGCTTCTTCCGTATTCATGTCATTAATGTACAAGCGTAAGATATTCATACGTTGCAATACATCGGGTGACAGCAACAGATCATCGCGTCTTGTAGAAGAACCTACCAGATCAATGGCCGGGAATATTCTTCTGTTGGCCAATCTTCTGTCCAGCACTAATTCCATATTACCTGTTCCTTTGAATTCTTCAAAGATCACTTCATCCATCTTACTTCCTGTTTCGATCAAGGCGGTTGCGAGAATGGTCAATGATCCGCCGAATTCAATTTTTCTGGCAGCACCAAAGAATTGTTTAGGTTTCTGCATGGCATTTGCTTCCACACCACCACTCAATACTTTACCACTTGAAGGAGCAACTGTATTATGTGCTCTTGCTAAACGGGTGATGGAATCTAAAAGTATCACTACGTCATGTCCGCACTCTACCAAACGTTTTGCTTTTTGTAAAGCAATGGTAGAAACCTTTACGTGTTTTTCTGCAGGTTCATCAAATGTTGATGCAATTACTTCCGCTTTTACACTGCGTTCCATATCGGTAACTTCTTCCGGACGTTCATCTACCAGCACCACCATCAGATAACATTCAGGATGATTGGCAGCAATGGCATTGGCCACTTCTTTCAGTAAAACCGTTTTACCCACTTTCGGTTGTGCAACGATCAATCCACGTTGTCCTTTACCGATCGGCGTAAAAATATCAATGATACGAGTGCTGTAATTGGTTGGAGAAGTAAACAGATTCAATTTCTCGAATGGAAATAAGGGTGTCAAATAATCGAAGGGCACACGGTCACGCACTTCATCAGGACGTTTGCCATTGATCGCATCAACTTTCAATAAAGCAAAATATTTTTCGCCTTCTTTCGGAGGTCGAACATATCCCGATACCGTATCACCTGTTTTTAATCCGAATAATTTTATTTGAGAAGGAGATACATATACATCATCCGGAGAGCTTAAATAATTATAATCGGAAGAGCGTAAGAAACCATAACCATCGGGCATCATTTCCAATACCCCTTCACCGGAGATCACCCCATCAAATTCAATATTGAAAGCGGGTTCGCGGCGATGGTTCTGACGTGGTTGCTGTTGTGTTGTTTCCTGAGCAGTTCCGTTCACATTCTCATTTCCATTCTCATTATTCGAAGGCTCTTCTGCTGTTGCTTCATTTCCGTTCGCGTCTTGTGCATCTTCTGTTGCCTTTAAAATTTGGTGACCCAAGTTCAGTTGTGCTTCATCTATCTCTTCGGGTTCAGCAGATTTTGGTTTGCGTCCGCCGCGATTCTTCGCAGCTGGAGCTTTATCAGCTTCAGGATGTTGCGGTGCTTCCTGCATCACTTCAGCTTCTTCTGTAATATTAGCCGTAGCAGCTTTAACGGTGATCGGTTTGCGTGTGCGTGGCTTTTTAACGTCTTTAGCCTCGCTTGCTTTTGATGCTTGCATATCAACTATTTTATAGATCAGGTCTTTTTTATCTAATTTCTTTGCGTTAGCTATTTTTAATTCATCTGCTATGTCCAATAACTCGGGGACAAGCATGTCATTTAATTGCGAAATATCGTACATATAATCATTTGTGTGAAAGAAGATTCAATTTGTCTAATTGTTTTAATCCAGTCTGATAGAGATTGAAAATAAATCGGTTGTGCTGTGGAAAAGAGAAAAACTGATGAGTCTGTGGGATTTCTTGAAGACGAAATCAGTCCGATTCCAATGCAATGTTACACCAAATTGTTGTAAACAAACAAATTTTTGCTCAAAATATGGCCTGATTCGCTCTTACAGAATATGTTTGGCAACAGCATTAACTTATCTTTGCCGCTCTAAAAAGCAACCATGTTTAACAAAAGAACCAAGATCAAACAATTACTGCAAGCTGAGCAGGCGGGACAAGAAGTGACAGTAATGGGCTGGGTGCGTACTTTTCGTAATAACCAGTTCGTTGCATTGAACGATGGCAGTACCAATAATAATCTACAGGTGGTGCTTGAACTGGGTCTGTTTGATGATGCAACGTTGAAGCGCATTACTACAGGAGCGTCTATAAAAGTTGAGGGTATTGTTGTTGCCTCTATGGGCAAAGGTCAAAGTATTGAAGTAAAAGCTAAAGGTCTGGAAATATTGGGTGATAGTGATGCAGAAAGATATCCTTTACAACCCAAGAAACATAGCCTTGAATTCTTAAGAGAAAAAGCACATCTGCGTTTTCGTACCAATACTTTTGGTTCTGTATTTCGCATTCGTCATTCACTCGCATTTGCGATACATAAATTCTTCAATGAAAAAGGTTTTGTGTACCTGCATACGCCCATCATTACAGCGAGTGATGCCGAAGGTGCAGGAGAAATGTTTCGCGTAACAACATTGCCGATCGATGGAACAGCTGCAAAGAATGAAGATGGTTCTATTAATTTTAAAGAGGACTTCTTTGGCAAGAGTACCAATCTTACCGTAAGCGGACAACTGGAAGGCGAATTAGGCGCCATGGCTTTTAGTGAGATCTATACATTCGGTCCAACTTTCCGTGCAGAGAATTCTAATACAACCCGCCACCTGGCTGAGTTCTGGATGATCGAACCCGAAATGGCATTTCACGATATTGAAGATAATATGAATCTTGCAGAAGAGTTCATCAAGTACCTGATCCAATACGCCATGGACCATAATCGTGAGGATATTGAATTCTTAGCGCAACGCTTGGCAGAAGAAGAAAAACAATTACCACTGGATAAAAGAAGTGAATTGGGATTGGTTGAAAAATTAGAATTCGTTTTAAAGAATGCATTTGAAAGAATTACCTATACTGATGCCATCAATATTTTGTTAGAGAGCAGTCATTATAAAAAGAAAAAGTTCACTTATGATGTACAATGGGGTATCGATCTGCAGAGTGAACATGAAAGATATCTAGTTGAAAAACATTTTAAGAAACCCGTGATCGTTACCGGTTATCCTGCTGCCATCAAAGCATTTTATATGCGCATGAATGACGATGGTAAGACCGTTGCCGCAATGGATATTCTGGCGCCGGGTATTGGTGAGATCGTTGGTGGTTCTCAGCGTGAAGAAAGACTGGAAAGATTGGAACAACGTATGAAAGACATGCATATTCCGGCCGAAGACATGAGCTGGTACCTTGATACCAGGCGTTTTGGTACGGTTCCGCATGCGGGTTTTGGATTGGGTTTTGAGAGAATGGTACAATTCGTGACCGGAATGACCAATATCAGAGATGTGATCGCTTTTGCGAGAACGCCGAAGAATTGTGAGTTTTGATCGCAGATTTCACTGATTATATCGCAGATAATTATGATCTAGCGAGAATTTGATTTTTTCATTTTAGATTGGACTCTTATATTTGCAGCCCTTTACAGCTTACCGAAGTAAAGAAAGCAGATGGTGCGGTAGCTCAGTCGGTAGAGCAAAGGACTGAAAATCCTTGTGTCGCCGGTTCGATCCCGGCCCACACCACTTTAACAAAATAAAACCCACGCTGGTCGTGGGTTTTTCTATTCCGTGCTCGGAACAGTGCGCGGAGAATACCCTTTCTCAAGGTTTTTCTGTATCATTTTTAATCTCTTTTTTGGTGTTATTATCCCAATTTTTTTTCATTATTTGAGCGTGTTCCTCCCCTGTGGCTTTAATATAAGACCTAAATGACTTTTCGGTTCTGTGAATTCCTACCGATTGGATTTAGATTTTCACTTTTTAGCCTAGCCGAAAAGGTTGAACTTTCTATCTGGGGGAATGAAGATGAATTTTCTATTGTTTGTGTAGCTACAAAGTAATAACTTTGTCCCATGCGAATAAAAGTAATAGATATTGGTAATTCCAAGGGTATCCGTTTTCCTCAAACATTAATTCAACAATACAATCTTACCACCGAGATAAATGTTGAATTAAAAAAAGATGGTATCATGATTACACCAACGCAAAAACCTCGTGCCGGATGGGAAGAACAGTTTAAACAAGCTACCGGTAAGGTATCATCAGAAGAAAAAAGTTGGATGGATACAGGTAATAGTTTTGATGAGGAGGAATGGGCATGGAAGTAAAACGAACAGAAGTATGGTTAGTTGAACTAAATCCAACCGTTGGTAGTGAGATAAAGAAATCTCGCCCCTGCATTATTATTTCTCCTGATGAAGCAAACAAATATCTCAATACTGTTACCATCGCTCCTTTAACTTCTACAATAAGGTCTTACCCGTCAAGAGTTAATTGTTCCTTTGATGGAAAGAAAGGTCAAGTGGCAATTGACCAAGTACGAGCAGTTGATAAAGAAAGGTTGAAAAAGAAATTGGGTGTGATGGATAAAAGAACCATTGAACAAATCTTCAATACATTACAAGATTACTTTTCGTTTTAATACTCTTCTATACTAGCACCCGCTAGTGTTTTATTGTCGTAATATTTGAAATCAATCAATTTTAGGTTTAAACTACCAGTAAAATCATAAAATCCTTGATAGTAATATCAATATCAAGAGTTCTCCGGTGATCCGTTCCATAAACCTTGTCTGGCAATCCCACTTGGGAACTGTCCCATTCATCAATCTCAACCATTATTCTTCAAATTATTCTGGAGGTATTTATTAATAAAAGAAAATGAAAACAAATAGGGTATCAGTAATCCTAACCGAGGAACAAATTAAGACCCTCATGGGTTCTGTAATAAATGAAACAAAAAATCAAAAACCATGAGTGAATACAAACTCCCAACCGAAAATGAAGAAATGGTGTTCTACTTTCCTCCGGAAATCAGGAAAGGAAAGGACTATGAAAAAACTGACGCAATTTTCTATGTTAGAAACAGACTTGAAACTATTATTAAAGAATATAACATCAGTCCCAACCAAAGTATCGGTTTTGTTGCTAACATCAGCACAATGGAGTATTTGATGGTTGATTTCATTGAAGAATACAAAAAGTACTGGGGAAATGATATTGATTTTGAACACCCTTACCCATTGCCAAACAATGTTTGATTTCTTCAGCGATCCGCTACAGGTTCAAATCCCGGTTATCCTCGTCTGTTTTTCAGTGCCAGTCAATTTTGGATCATCACCGGTCACTTAAAATCCAGCGATCCACTTCCTTCAATTTTGTAGGAAGTTCCAAATCCTCTGATGGCTCCCTTTTTGTACTAAAGGGAACTCTTAAACAACTGATATTCATCCAAACTCAAGAATTAGCATTGCCAGTAGTGCCAAAAGGCGTAGCCTAGCATCAAAATTGGCACTATGACAACGAAATTAAAGTCCTCCGAACACTTGGAAGAAATTGAACTCAACAAACTTTTAAA
>CAIMKO010000320.1 GCA_903841915.1 uncultured Chitinophagaceae bacterium
ACAACATAAAAATAAAATTGCATAGCCTTTTCTTACAAAATAATTCAATAAAAAAACCCGCTTTTCAGCGGGTCTTTCTTGTCAGAGCAATCGAAGAGACCATATTCCGAAACTTAACAATCGGAATTCATTGAATGATTTATATTTTAGGTGCAGCTGCTAATATTTCTTCGCTTACACCCGCAGCATATTTTTCAAAGTTTTTAATGAACAGTTCTGCCAATTGTTTGGCTGCTGTATCATAGGCTGATCTGTCGGCCCATGTATAGCGGGGATGCAGCATATTCATCGGAACATGATTACACCTTTTCGGCATCATCATCCCAAACACAGGATGCATTTCGAATTCGGCATTATCCAGATCCCCGTTCAATACAGCAGTGATCATATTTCTGGTGTATTGCAATTTTATTCTGCTGCCAATGCCGTAAGGTCCACCGCTCCATCCTGTATTGATCATCCATACATTCACTTTATTTTCTTTCATCTTTTCGCCGAGCATCTTGGCATAAAAGCCCGGATGCAGTGGAAGGAACGGGGCTCCAAAACATGCACTGAATGTGGCTTTTGGCTCGGTCACTCCTGCTTCCGTTCCGGCAACCCTGGCTGTATACCCGCTGATGAATTGATACATGGCTTGTCCCGCATTCAGTTTACTGATAGGTGGCAATACACCATACGCATCGCAGGTAAGAAAGAATATATTCTCCGGTAATCCGCCGATACTTGGATCTAATGCATTGCTGATAAAATCCAAAGGATAGCTTACCCTGGTATTTTCAGTGATCGACTTATTACTGAAATCTATTTGATTGCTTCCTTCAAAGAACTGAATATTCTCAACCAATGCACCTTCACGGATAGCATTGAATATTTCAGGTTCTTTCTCTTTGCTCAGGTCGATCGTTTTTGCATAACAACCTCCTTCAAAATTAAAAATAGAGTCTGCGGTCCAACCGTGTTCATCATCCCCTATCAACTTTCTGTTTACATCTGCACTCAATGTTGTTTTACCGGTTCCGCTTAATCCAAAGAAAACAGCCACATCTCCATCCTTACCCATATTGGCACTGCAATGCATGCTCAATACATTTTTTTCTTTGGGCAAGATATAATTGAGGATGGTGAATATTCCTTTCTTCATTTCACCGGTATAACCCGTACCGCCGATCAAAATGGTTTTATGTGTGAAAGAAACAATTGCAAAATTATGCTGACGTGTTCCATCCATTTTCGGATCTGCCTTAAAGCCCGGTGCCTGAATGATGGTCCATTCGGGCTCAAAATCTTCCAGCGCTTCCTCTTGCGGGCGAAGAAACATATTATGACAAAATAAATTACTCCATGGATGCTCATTGATCACACGGATCTTTATACGGAGATCTTCATCAGCACATGCGTAAGCATCTCTTATCCAGACCTCATTCTTAGTGCCTAGATACTGACATAACTTTTCCCTGAGTAGATGAAAATATTTTTCATCGATAGGAATATTGAAATTGTTCCAGTGTACGGTGTTTTCTGTGACGGCATCTTTTACAATGAATTTATCCAGGGGGCTTCGTCCGGTAAATTCGCCTGTATTGATACAAAGTGCCCCGGTATCATTCAAGACACCCTGGGCTCTATTTACTGTTTGTTCAATTAATTCTTCAGGAGAAAGCTGATAATGGATATTGGTTGATGAGGACAGGCCAAACTGTGATAGTTCGTCCGGTGAGATCATCAGGACTGGCATTTGCATAAGCTAACAATCATTAGTTAGGGCGAAAATAGGATTAAACCATTTTCAAAAAAACCTTCGTGTACATGGTACACTTTAGATACAATTCAATAAAACTCGGATTTATTCAATAATATCTATCATTCGAATTTTAATATGGATAGAGTTTAGACATTGAAAACTTTCACAGAAGGCTTTCCAATTCTATTGGATATGTTAAATTCTGATTAAAGGTCCCTGCTTATGCTTTGATTATTCCTTTTTGAATGAACTATCGAATTTTTTTGCAGCGAAACGTTGAAAAAAAGCATCCTCTATAGTACAGATACTAACAATATTTTAAGTGTTGAAAAATATACAACTTAAGAAATAAAACTAGGTTTGCATACACACAAATAAACCGACATTAACTGATGAAAAAGATCTTCATAATATGCCTATTCGTATTGGCCATAAGCATGTATGGCATTGCTCAAAAGCAATACATACCTCCTACCTATTCAAGTAATGATAGAGCTGCTGACAACAAAAATTTTAATAAGGACCATGTTTTTGTTGGAGGAAGTCTGGCATTGGGTTTTGGCAGTTACAGCTTTAATGTAGGTGCTACTCCGGAGATAGGTTATAGTTTCAATGATTGGTTTGATGCAGGTCTTGCCGTAAATCTAAATTATCAATCTATTCGCGCAGACCCTTATTATAACGGAAATATCGGGCAAAAGAGCTTCAACTATGGCGGTGGCCCTTTTCTAAGGGTTTTTCCTATGAGACAATTTTTCATCCAGGGGCAATTTGAGCATAACTGGGCAGATTATAGTTATTCAAACATGAATGGGGGTGGATCGATTCCTTCATTCCACATTCAATCAAATAGTTTTTTGACAGGTATCGGCTTTACACAAAGGATCGTTGGACAAGGAAGTTTTTATACCCTGATCATGATGGACCTGATGACGGATCAATATTCACCTTATCGCGATTATAATAATATCGCTATCCCGATCATCCGTGCCGGTTTTACATTTTATCTGCACTCGAAAAAATAGTATGCGGGCTATCATGGATCGCAATTCTTAATGACCAATCTTCATGCAAAAAACCTTCTTGTTGCATATTCTTGAGATGTGCGATCAATGGATCATAAAATCCTGCTGAATTGAGGATGATTATTTTTTTCTCGTGAATTTTAAGGGTATTCCAGGTGATCAGTTCAAATAGTTCATCCAATGTGCCATTTCCGCCGGGAAGAATGATGGCCGCATCGCATAACTCATACATCATCTTTTTTCTTACATGCATATCGCTCACCACTTTTAATTCAGTAATGCCCTTGTGCTGCTGTTCCCAGCTTAATAATACTTCCGGGATCACCCCGATCACTTTTCCGAAATGATCCATTGCAGCATTGGCCACAGCCCCCATTAATCCAACCCTACCGCCTCCATATACTAAAGTGATGCCTTGTTCTGCCAATAGTTTTCCTAATATTTCTGCATGCTCCGTAAACAAAGGATTGGTACCACTTTTACTTCCGCAAAACACTGCAATACTTTTATAGTTCATAAATTTTCTACTGATGAAAAACAAATATCCAGAAGTAAAGTCAATTAATGATCAGAAAACAATGACTTAAGGAAAGAATAATTACCTGAACTGATAAAAAAGTTGATCAAAACAAAATTATTGTGAAAAACTAAGTAAGGGGAATTATCTGCAAACAAAAACATCCAATCGGATTTATCATTCGTATAAATATGCAATAATTCATTGCAAGGCGGAAACTTGAATATATTACTTCCAACCCTGTTGCTAGTTTGTCCGTTTATTAGATCCAGGTCTTCTTTTTTATTGTGCTCGATCTTTGTAATGGCAAGGGGCATATGACTTTCCCGACCTGAGGCCTTATCTTTTAGAAAGAAGAACATCGTATCCTTATTAACGGAAACACTTCCGCTTTGTTTTAATGAATCATTCTTCCCGTAAATATATCCATCTGTAAATTGAAAGACCACTGATCTGCTCTGCTGTGCATGTAACTTAGTAAACATGCTGATAGCTATGAGAGAGAAAATAAACCTCGCAGATAGACTGAAATGCATAAATCAAAGTTGTGGTTAACTATTAGCGTATATTATCAAACCTACAAAATTATTTAAGAAAATAAAGCAGTTATTCTGTATTTTGTACTGCTATATTCGTTACGCTTTATTCTAACAATTTATGTCGCCAGTACTTTTATTTTCATTCGTCGTTATTTATTTTATGATATTGCTTACCGTGGCCTGGTGGACAGGAAGGCACAGTAATAACGAGTCTTTTTTTATAGGCAACCGCAATAGTAATTGGGTGCTGGTTGCATTTGGTATGCTGGGTACCTCCTTAAGCGGGGTAACATTTGTAAGTGTACCGGGTGCAGTAGCACGTGAAGCATTTGCTTATTTTCAGGTGACCATTGGGTATATTGTTGGTTATATCACCATCGCCTATGTTTTATTGCCATTGTATTATAAATTGAACCTTACTTCCATTTATAATTATCTGCAAAACCGTTTGGGATTTACTTCTTATAAAACAGGTGCTTCCATTTTTATTTTATCAAGGATACTCGGCGCTACTGCAAGATTATATTTAGTGGTGAATATTTTACAGGATGCTATTCTCAAGAATTTTAATATCCCGTTTTGGGCAACCACATTGATCATCTTACTGATGATCCTTTTATATACCTATGAAGGCGGTGTAAAAACAATTGTTTGGACCGATACTTTGCAAACGACCTGTATGCTGACGGGTCTGATCATATGTGTGTTCTATATCATGAACAATATGCACCTAAGTTTTGCAGACAGTTGGGAAGCCATGCGTAATCAAGGCTATTCTAAGATCTTCTTTACGGATCCAAACAGTAAACTGTTTTTTGTAAAACAAATACTGGCCGGTGCATTCATCACCGTAACAATGACGGGCATGGACCAGGAAATGATGCAGAAAAATATCTCGGTAAAAACATTAAAAGACTCACAGAAGAATGTATTGTCATTAGGTTTCATTCTGGCATTTGCCATCTTGATATTTTTATTCCTGGGAGGTTTACTGTATTTATATGCTGCCCAGGAACATGTTACAGAGATAGGCGATAAATTATTCCCTGCCATTGCATTACACCATATGCCACCCATCGTCTCCGTTATTTTTATCATTGCCTTGATCTCGGCATTATTCCCCAGTGCCGATGGAGCCATCACTGCACTTACATCAACATTCTGTATCGACATACTCGGTATTCAAAGAAATAATAAATTAACGG
Source organism: uncultured Chitinophagaceae bacterium (assembly GCA_903841915.1). Taxonomy (GTDB): domain Bacteria; phylum Bacteroidota; class Bacteroidia; order Chitinophagales; family Chitinophagaceae; genus CAIQDX01. The sequence goes on from CAIMKO010000320.1 coordinate 5,031, forward strand.
ATGACAAAAGGAAAAAAATAAGACACAGCGTGCATCTCAGCTTTGCCTTCGTCTTTTTATTTTTTGTGATGGTCTATAAATGGATCGATAGCCCCAGCATGATCGGCATCATCTTAAAAATAGCTTCCTATACTTACGGACCATTACTGGGTTTATTTACATTTGGTATCCTGTTAAAAAGAAAAGTGAACGACAAATTCGTGCCGTTGGTTTGTTTACTTGCCCCTGCTTTATGTTATGTTTTAGATACAAATCAAAAATTGATATTCGGCAATTTCGAAATAGGATTGGAACTGTTGATTATCAACGGCCTATTTACTTTTCTTGGACTGCTGTTCATTTCAAAGTCAGAACACGCAACAGAATAATGGTTGTTGAGATATAGCCGGCATAAGCGTTTCTCAATGGAGTCCTTCTAACGTGGTATCAGTAGATGCCTTCAACTCTTGTAGCTTATAGCCTTGAGAAAGAGACTGCTCGTATGCTTAATAAAAATTACAACTTGATTTCCGGTATAATTAATATCACTAAATTTAGTTTGTGAGAGTGATTTAAATGCTATTAGAGATTTACGACTTAAATCATTTTACATGAACTTCAGATTTACACTCTATTCTGTTTTATCAATACTCATTTTTTTATTAGGCATCTCTACTATTTTTAGAGGCGGTAATTTAGGACCACTGCTTGCTGCTGTACTAATTATTCTTGCTATCATCCTTTTTTGCATTTATCTAATATTTAAAGCCTTTTTTAAAAAATCATATTGGAAACAATTAGTTGCAGAATTTACTCTCTTTATTTTAGCTTACTGTATTTTCCTTTATTCGACTAACTCAATAAACATTGAGATACATAAGCCTTTGCATTTTAATGGCTACTTGTATATTGTATATAACGTTGAGGGTAAAAATAAATTTAAATCGCCCGGCTTATTTCGAAAAGTAAACCATCTAACAGTGCCTGCTTCAGGAATTGTATTTGCATCAAACCCAAGACCAACTTCAGCCTATATTAATGATACCTATTTAATTATCGATAGTACTCTCAACGGAGTTAAAAAAAGATACCCCGGTTATGGGGTTGCATTTGCATCAGACACGTTGATCTGTAATGATCAAATATATGATATGGATGTTTTTTATTTAGGGTCAACTCCACCGGGTTGGAATTATTATAGAGATACTTTAAACAGGAATCTTAAGAAAGATCTAGCATGCGATCTTCTGAATAAAAAATAAGTTCATACTCATTTCAAGTTGGCGTAATTTGCAGTAATACCATTTTATGAAAAAAATAATCGTATTGCTTCTCTGCGTATTCATTACAAACTATAACATTATGGCGCAAAATGATCAACCAACAAAAAAGCCATTAAGGGTTGGTATCATCGGATTGGTGCACACACATGTTCAT
>CAIMKO010000321.1 GCA_903841915.1 uncultured Chitinophagaceae bacterium
AGTAAGGCCGTGATCATCTTGACGGAAATTGTTTTCAGTATCATCGGTGTGATGTTTGGTTTTGCAATCACTAAAATGGAAGTATCGGTAGTAATGACGGGTATCGGTATTGTTGGATTAGCGGGTATTGTGGTCAAGAACGGAATATTGGTAATTGAGTTTGCAGATGAATTACGAGCAAGGGGATTGAAAACAAGAGAAGCCGTCATACAAGCGGGTAAAACGCGTATCATTCCAGTATTGCTTACCGCAATGGCTGCGATACTGGCCTTGATCCCACTAGCAGTTGGTTTCAATATCAACTTCGTTAGCTTGTTTGCTGATCTGAATCCGCATATTTATTTCGGTGGTGACAGTGCAAGATTCTGGAAACCTTTATCATGGACCATCATCTTCGGTTTATCATTTGCCTTCTTCATGACATTGGTGATCGTACCAAGTATGTATTTAATTGCAGAAAGATTAAGAAGACCAATGCGCAAAATGTTTGGCGGTACATGGATCAGTATGCTGGGTATTCCGCCATTTACGTTTATATTTTTACCGTTAATGGTAGCAACGCTGGTTCGTCACCGTATTCATAGAAAACGCAGAGCAAAAAAATTAGCAGGCCAACGTGTTAATGATGCATTCATCGGCAGTTGGTTTTAAAAAAGCTGGTAGTTGGTTTTGGTTATAATGAAAACAAGCCGCTCTTCAAAAAGAGTGGCTTGTTTGTTTCTATAAATAATATTTTTGTTATTCAAAATATAAGATCATGATACAAAATCACGAAATAGATTATCGCATAATTGGAGAAGAAATGCAGTATGTGGAAGTGGAACTCGATCCCAATGAAACCGCCATTGCAGAACCCGGTGCATTTATGATGATGGATGACGGCATCAGTATGGAAACCATGTTTGGTGACGGAAGCAATCAATCAGGCGGCGGCGGGCTATTGGGCAAATTATTGAACGCAGGAAAGCGAGTGCTGGTAGGTGAAAATCTATTCATGACCGCATTCACAAATATTGGTCAGGGAAAAAAGCATGTAAGTTTTGCATCACCCTATCCCGGAAAAATAATTCCGTTGAATTTGCAACAACTCGGCAACAGGATCATTTGTCAGAAAGATGCTTTTTTATGTGCCGCAAAAGGAGTGAGTATCGGTATTGAATTTCAGAAGAAATTAGGTACCGGTTTATTTGGCGGTGAAGGTTTTATCATGGAAAGGTTGGAAGGTGATGGTATGGCTTTCATGCATGCCAGCGGTTATGTGCAGCAAAAAGAATTGCAGGCCGGAGAAATTTTAAAGATCGATACAGGCTGTATCGTTGGCTTCACTGCAACCGTTAGTTATGATATACAATTTGTGGGCGGCATTAAAAATACTTTATTCGGTGGTGAAGGTGTATTCTTTGCAACACTCACAGGACCGGGTATTGTATGGATTCAGAGTTTACCGATCAGCAGGCTTGCGGGAAGGATCTTGCAATATGCTACTACTACCAGAAGAGAAGAGGGAAGTGTGTTAGGGGGATTGGGAAGTTTAATCGGCGGCGATAATCAATGGTGATCTTTGTTCGTCAATCTCTATGCAAACAGATATTGTGATCCGTTTTTATTCTTGTCGTTTGAATTATTGCTACCTTAACAGCCTAAGATTTGAACCTTGGATATTTTTCATAAAAGAATAGATGGCATTAGTTTGCTTTCCCCCGAAAGCAAATCTGCTTTTTTACATGCCTGGGATGAATGGTCGGTACCCAAAGATCATTTTCTGGTTCGTGAAAATACTGTGGCCAATCATCTTTTTTATATCAAAAAAGGTATTGCTCGTATCTATTATTTCAAGAACGGAAAAGAGATCACCGAGTGGCTCGCATTGGACAACGAATTCTTTTTTTCTATTATCAGTTTTTTTGAACAAAAGCCCAGTAACCTTCTGATACAAACGATCGAGCCCGCAGTCGTTATGGGTATTCCCCATGATCGATTAATGGCATTGTGCGATCAAGATCACGAAATTGAAAGATGGCTCCGCAAAGCAGTAACCGGTTCGCTTATCCTTTCGCAATACCGCATGGACAGCATTCAGTTCGAGACCGCCCAACAACGCTATGAAAAACTCTTAGCCAATTATCCCTCTATCGTACAAAGAGTTCCTTTGTCTTATATCGCTTCCTTTCTCGGAATCACGCAGGAAACATTGAGCCGCATCCGTTCTCATCACTGATGTTTTTTTGACAATAATCAAATTGTTAGGTGCCGGTAAAACAGAACTTTGCAGTCTAAACGATTGGCTGCAAGATCATGTGATCCGGCAGCTGCCATCAACTAAAAATTTGTCAAATGAAAAATGTAATTCTGATTGTTTTAACGCTTGTTATTCCTGCTGTTATTTTTTCGCAGTCAAGCAAACAAGCGCTTCCGCAATTAACCAAGACAACGGTCAAACAAGTCGTGGCCGCCATGTCTGTAGAACAAAAAGCAAAACTGGTAACCGGCATGGGAATGATCATGCCCGGACCAACGGCTAATAATGATAAAAAGAAAACTGATACAGCAACGGCTGAACTAAATAAATTACTTCCGCCTCCCGATGCAGATGATAAAAGCATTCCCGAAAAAGTTCCCGGAGCTGCCGGAAGAACGCATGGTTTCAGTCAATTTGGAATTCCCATCACAACTGTTTCTGATGGACCCGCCGGAGTAAGAATTTCACCCATTAGAAATAATGATCCGGCAAAAACTTATTATGCAACAGCCTGGCCTGTTGGAACTTTATTAGCATCATCATGGGACACAGTTTTAGTAAAAAAAGTTGGCGTTGCATTTGGTAATGAAGTAAAAGAATATGGCATTGATGTTTTATTAGGACCAGCATTAAACATTCATCGCAATCCATTAGGCGGGAGAAATTTTGAATATTATTCTGAAGATCCTGTTGTTGCAGGAAATATAACCGCAGCGATTGTTAACGGAATTGAATCCAATGGAGTAGGTACTTCCATCAAACACTTTGCCGGAAACAATCAGGAAACAAACAGAAATTCTGTCAATACAATTGTAAGCGAAAGAGCATTGAGAGAAATTTATTTAAAAGGATTTGAGATCGCAGTAAAAAAATCTCAGCCATGGACCGTGATGTCTTCTTACAATTATATCAACGGAACTTATACTTCTGAAAGTTATGAGCTGCTCACTAAAATCTTAAGAAAAGAATGGGGCTTTAAAGGATTGGTGATGACGGATTGGTTTGGCGGAAAAGATCCTGTTGCACAAATGAAAGCCGGTAACGATTTATTAATGCCCGGTACATCATTGCAAACAAAAACCATTATTGATGCAGTAAAAAGCGGCGCATTAGATGAAAAAATATTGAATGAAAATGCAGAACGTGTTTTGAATTATATTTTAGAATCCCCTTCATACAAAGGATATAAAAATTCTGATAAACCAGATCTTGTACAACACGCAAATCTTTCACGTGCTGCGGCAACAGAAGGTATGATCTTATTAAGAAATAATAATTCAGCATTGCCTTTAACATCTGCAAAAAATCTTGCTGTATTTGGTAATACTTCTTATGATATCATTGCAGGCGGAACAGGAAGCGGTGATGTAAATAAAGCATATAGCGTTTCCCTGTTACAAGGATTAGCCAATGCAGGTTATACTGTTGAGAAAGATCTGAAGAATCTTTATGAAACTTATATAGCCGATGCAAAAGCAAAAAGACCAAAACCAAAATTCTTCTTTGAATTGGTTCCTCCTGTTCCTGAACAACATCTTAGTGCAGAGCTTTTAGAAAAAGAGGCAAGCTCAACAAATGCTGCCATCATTACTATCGGAAGAAATGCAGGTGAGGGTGCAGACAGACAAGTTGAAAATGATTTTAATTTAACCACTGTTGAAAAGGAACTGATCAAAACCGTTAGTGAAACATTTCATGCAAAGGGAAAAAAAGTTGTTGTCGTTTTGAATATTGGTGGTGTGATCGAAACAGCGAGTTGGAAAGAATATCCTGATGCAATATTATTAGCATGGCAGCCTGGTATGGAAGCAGGTAATGCCATTGCAGATGTATTGAGTGGCAAGGTTAATCCTTCCGGAAAATTAGCAACCACATTCCCTGTTGTGTATACAGATGTTCCTTCTGCAAAAAACTTTCCGGGAAGAGAATTGAATCCTGATCCAAATAGAAAATCAAATTTTTTCGGAGGCGTTCCTGCTGAAGTAGTTTATGAGGAAGGTATCTATGTTGGTTATCGTTATTACAATACTTTCAATGTAAAAACAGCGTATGAATTTGGCTACGGATTATCCTACACGCATTTCAAATACGGCGATCTCAAATTAAGCAGTGCAGTTTTTAATGATAAGCTTACCGTTTCTGTGACCATTACGAATACCGGTACGGTTGCAGGTAAAGAAGTTGTACAACTATATATCAGCGCTCCAGGCAAAATAGCAGATAAGCCCAATGAAGAATTGAAAGGATTTGCCAAAACAAATATGTTGCAGCCGGGTCAATCGCAAACCATCCATTTCACGATCAATACAAGTGAGCTTGCTTCTTTCGATACAAAATCTGCAGCATGGATCGCAGAAAGCGGAAAATATCAGGTGAAGATCGGAGCATCCTCTCTTGACATTAAACAAACTGCATCATTCAATTTGTCAAAAGAGATCCTAGTGCAAAAAGTAAGTAATCAACTGGTACCAAAAGTTCAGATCAATGAATTAAAGAAATAAAAGTTTTTACGTTTAGTGTTAAGCAAAATCCCCCAAGTTCAAGCAATCGGACGGATTTCAAATGCTCGGTGGCCTTTTCTAAGGCCGCCGTTTTTTATGATCTAATTAAAATCAGCTTGGCTTGTTTAAATCGTCTTACTAGATTCTGAATTCACACTTCGACAAGTTCAGTGTTACGGCTTATTTTAAATGAACCAATTTGGAAATCGCCTTCTCGAGTGTTTCTTCTTTTTTGGCAAAACAAAAACGCAATACTTTATTATCAGTGGCATTTTTATAAAATGCAGAAACGGGAATGGTGGCAATGCCATATTCTTTGGTCAGTTGAATGGCCAAAGCTTTATCTGACTCATTGGTAAAATGACCGTAACTATAGCATTCAAAATAACTGCCGTGTGAAGGGATGCATTGAAATGGTGTGGCTTTCATTAGCTCCCTAAAAAAATCTCTTTTTTGCTGAATGAATGAACCGAGTGTCAGATAAGCCGCTTCATTCTTTATATACTCTGCCAGCGCAACTTGTTTGGGTGTATCGCAACTGAAGCAATTGAACTGATGCACTTTTCTGTACTCTTTCATCATAGCTGTTGTAGAAATACAATACCCTAATTTCCATCCTGTACAGTGATAGGTTTTACCGAAAGAGAAACAAACAAAACTTCTTTCGAGCAGATCGGGATAACGTAAAATGCTCTGATGTTGTATTCCATCAAAGATCAAATGCTCGTATACTTCATCACTTAAAATAATGATCTTCGTTCCGGCAACAATGCTTCGTAATTGTTCAATATCGTTTTCGCTGAGTACCGCACCTGTTGGATTATGCGGCGAATTGATCATGATCATTCTTGTTCTTTCATTCACTTTCATTTTCACTTCATCCCAGGGAATAGAATAATCGGGATATTGAAGTGAGATCAGAACAGGCTTCGCGCCATTGATCTCAATGTTGGGAATATAACTGTCGTATGCAGGTTCAAAAACAATTACTTCATCACCGGGTTGCAATATGGTTGTCAACGCAGTATAGATCGCATAAGTTCCTCCGGGTGTAATTGTTATTTGTGTTTCAGGATCAATTTTAGATTGATATAATTTCTGCACTTTCTCTGCCAATCTTTCACGCAACAAGGGCAAGCCGCTCATATGTGCATATTGATTTGATCCCTTTTGCATTGCTTCATTCACCAATGCGATCAATTCTTCACTCATCATAAAATCGGGAAAACCCTGACCTAAATTAACAGCATGATGTTCAACAGCCAGTGAACTCATTACCGTAAAAATAGTTGTGCCCACATCAGGCAATTTGGAAGGGATATGCATGAGATGAAGTTACTATAATCTCCGCTTATTAAATATCAGAAGGATCAGAACACCAGTTTGTTCGATAATTTTCGCAGTTGGATCTCTGCCGCTTTGGATGAATAGCTGATGTTCACCAACGCATTCGCTGCATTCTCAAATGTTTGCTGTGCTTGCTTTACATCAATGATCGTGGCTTGCCTTAATTGAAAACGCTGGATAACAAGATCCAATAATTGAATAGAGAGATCGTAGTTCTTTTGCTGGGTTTCCAATTGTTTTAAATTGGAGATATAAGATTGATAGGTCTTTACCGTCAATGACATATAGCCCAATACCAGTGTATCTTTTACCAGTTTTGCATTATTGGTATTAATAGAAGAGACCTGATATTGTTTTTTATAGATCGATCCGTTATAAATAGGGAAAGCAAAATTAAGACCTATATAAGGACCGAGGTTTTGGTTGAGCAATGTACTACCTGCGGTACTTTGTGTACGACTGTAGCTATACCCGCCGATCATATTAACCGAAGGATAACGGAGTGCATCCATTTCAGATTGCAACAATTCATTGATCCGAATTTGTTTGTCTGCAGCAATAACATCGGGGTTAACATACAGGTTAGAAAGAACAGAATCCAATTTCAATCCTTTATCAATGATGATCGTGTCTTCAATAAAAATGGTTGAATCTGCTTTTAATGTCAGCATTGCCAACAGGTCGGTTTTTGCCTGATCGATGATCAGTTGCTGCGATTCCAAGGCCTGCTTTTGAGCATTGAGATCTAACTGCGACTGAAACAGGTCCGCATTATTGGACAGACCCACTTCCTTTTGTGCTTTTACAATTTTTAATTTTTGCGCAGAAACATCAATGGAATGCAACAATGTTTTGGCATAGCTCTGTTGTCTGACAATATCGTAATACTTCAACATCACATTGGATGCAACGACCAATCCTCTAGATGTTAATTGCTGCTCTGAAAGTTGCTGAACCTGCTCGAGTCTTTTTTTCTCACTACTAATCCTTCCGCCTGCATAGATTGGCATAACAGCATCCACACTGCTAACAGCCGAATTACTGTTTGCACCATTTCTTTCGATCAACTGGCCTGTACTCAATTCCTGTTTTACGTTTGTGCTTTGTTCTTTACCTGTTCCTGATAAGACAACAGAAGGAAGCCCACCTGCAATGCCGTAATCATTATAAATCGTAGTGATATTTACATTATTCTTTGCGATCTGAATACCCGGACTGTTCTTCAATGCAATATTCACAGCATCAGAAAGCGTTAACCTACTTTGAGCAAAACAAATGGTCTGAGAAAATAAGAATAAGAAAATTGCAACTCTTTTCATATGGATGAAGTTACCGATGCATCGGTAAGATTAAAAAAAATTATACGGACGGGTGAATCAGCTTACCAGGGTGCCTACATCCATCCCTTCCACTACTTTCAATAAATTTCCGGGCGTATTCATGTTAAAGACAATGATCGGTAATTTATTTTCCCTGCACAAAGTAAAGGCTGTCATATCCATCACTTTTAAATTCTGACTGATGCATTCTTCATAACTGATCTTCTGGAATCTTTTTGCATCGGGTACTTTTTCGGGATCGGCATTATATACTCCATCAACTCTCGTTCCTTTTAATATGACATCCGCTTTCATTTCAATGGCTCTTAAAGAACCTGCTGTATCTGTGGTGAAATAAGGATTTCCCGTTCCTGCACCAAAGATCACTACCCTTCCTTTTTCTAAATGACGCAATGCTTTGCGACGGATATAAGGTTCTGCAACCTGCTCCATATTGATGGCACTTTGCAAACGCGTGTAGACGCCGATCCTTTCCAGCATGGCCTGCATGGCCATTGCATTGATCACTGTTGCCAGCATTCCCATATAATCACCATGTGCTCTTTCAATACCACTCTCCGCTTCATTCATACCACGATAGATATTTCCGCCGCCAATTACGATCGCAACCTGAACACCCAGATCGGTAACCAATTTAATGTCTTGTGCGTATTGTTCAATGATCTTTGGATTGAAGGGATCACCGTTTCTCTGATCACCCAATAACGCTTCGCCGGATAATTTGAGAAGGACTCTTTTAAACTTAGGGAGCATGGTAGTAAGATTAATTCAAGTGCAAATAACCTCAATTTTTGATGAGTTGCCAAAACGAAAAAAGAGGAATAAAAAATCATTCCTCTTTTTTTATATGTTTTAGTGCTACAATTATCCTAAAGCAACTCTTTTAAATTCGATCACTTTCAAATCAGCATTCACACTCTTTAAATGATCGGCAACTGTTTTGCTGCCATCTTTTACGAATGCCTGTGCCAATAAAGTTTGTTCTTTAAAGAATGCATTCATTTTACCGTCTGCGATCTTTGCGATCATTTCAGCAGGCTTGCCCGCCATTTTAGGATCGGCAGAGATCTGTTCTGTAACGATCGCTCTTTCTCTGGTGATTACATCAGCAGGAACTGCTGCTGCATCCACTGCAACAGGATTCAAGGCAGCGATCTGCATAGCAACATCTTTTCCTGCTTCCGCAGCTTCCTGGTTCATGGCAACCAATACACCTAAACGGTGTGCACCATGAATATAAGATGCGATATAAGGAGCTTCGATCCTTTCGAAACGACTGATACCAATTTTTTCACCAATAGCCGCTAATTTATCGTTGATCAGATCAGCAACTTTAGCACCATTCACTGACACTTCATTTAATTCTTCAACAGACTTTACATTGTTTGCAACGGCTGCATCAGCAATGCTCTGCGCAAATGCAACAAAATCTGCATTCTTTGAAACGAAATCAGTTTCGCAACTGATGGTTACAATAAAACCTGTTTTATGATCTGCGGTTGTTTGTGCAATGATCACACCTTCTTTAGCGTCACGGTCGCTGCGCTTTGCAGCAACTTTCTGACCTTGTTTGCGCAACCAATCGATCGCTGCTTCAAAGTCACCATTTGTTTCTGTTAATGCTTTACGGCAATCCATCATTCCCGCACCTGTAGCCTGACGTAATTTATTGATGTCGGCTGCTGTAATTGTTGTACTCATATAAAAATATTAATTGAATTTATTTAATGATCCCCTTGGGGGCGAAATAAAAGATGGGTCAATAATCATACAGTTCACTGAATGACTAATGACCCAATGACTTTTATATATAATTATCTTCCACCACCGCCACCACCGGCTGGTCTGCGGTTATTTGGAACACGACGCTTTGGTTGTCCGCCGGGACCGCCTGCAGCAGGAGCATCATTGCTTCCGCGACCTCTGCGACCACGACCACCTTCAGCTTGCGCTTCGGCTTCGAGACGACGTGCTTTTGCTTCTAGTTCGTTTGCATCTTCATGTGATTCTTCTTCTTCCTTATTTGCCTGACGTTCCACTAATCCTTCAGCAATTGCAGCAACAATGAAGTTGGTGATGATCGCAATAGATTTTGTTGCATCGTCATTTGCAGGAATAGCGAAATCAACTTTGTTAGGATCGCAATTGGTATCAACCATACCAAATGTAGTAATGCCTAAACGTTTTGCTTCTGCCAATGCAATATGTTCCACTCCGATATCAACAAGGAATAAAGCGGTTGGGAGACGGCCCATCTGGGAAATACCGCCCAATACTTTTTCCATTTTGTCTTTATCGCGACTTAATGTTAAACGTTCTTTTTTGGTAAGGCTTTCAGCACTACCGTCGTTCAGCATTTTTTCTATGCTCTGCATTTTCTTAACGCTCTTACGAACGGTGTTGAAATTGGTCAACATACCACCTAACCAACGTTCTGTTGCATATGGCATGTTTACACGCTTTGCACATTCGCTAACGATCTCTTTCGCCTGCTTTTTAGTAGCCACGAACATGATCTTCTTGCCGCTCTTTGCAATTTGCTTCATGGCAGCAGAAGCTTCCTGTAAATGATCAACGGTCTTATTCAGATCGATGATGTGAATACCTTTCTTTTCAGCAAAGATGTAAGGCAACATCTTTGGATTCCACTTCTTTTTCAGATGGCCAAAGTGAACACCGGCTTCTAAAAGTTGCTGTTGTAATGAAGTGTTATTTTCCATTGTATTAGTTTGTAATTTTTAATTTGAAATTTGAAATTGAGTTATTGATACACTAATTGGAAATCAGAAATATCAAATCTCAAATTGTTAACGTTTGCTGAACTGGAAGCTTCTTCTAGCTTTCTTATGACCGAATTTCTTACGTTCAACACCGCGTGGATCACGTTTTAACTGACCGGCTGCTTTTAATGCAGGACGGAATTCAGGATTCACTTCGAGCAACGCACGGGCAATACCCAGTTTGGCTGCTTCAGCTTGACCTTTTAATCCACCACCCTGTGCATTGATAACGATATCGAACTTACCAATTACATCAGCAGATTTCAAAGGAGCTTCTACCTGATTTTGTAAATACACTAAAGGGAAATAAGCTTTGTAATCTTTGTCGTTCACGGTAATCTTTCCTTCACCCTTGCTTAAGAACACACGGGTTACGGCTTCTTTACGGCGACCAACTGCATTTTTTTGTTTTTCCATTTTTTTATGCTTGATGCTTTAGTATTAAACTAAAGCAATGGTTTAAAATTTGAATTCTTTTGGCTGTTGTGCACCATGCGGATGTTCGGCACCTGCATACACAAATAATTTCTTGACCATTTTACGGCCCAGACGGTTTTTAGGAAGCATGCCCTTTACAGCTCTTTCCATAATTACTTCAGGACGTCTTTTCAACAGATCCTGTGCAGCTTCTTCTTTTTTTCCACCCGGATAACCCGAATAGTTGATGTATTGTTTTTGCTCGCCTTTGTTGCCTGTAAAAACAACTTTGTCTGCATTAACTACAATTACAAAATCACCGCAGTCTACGTGTGGTGTGTAATAAGCTTTGTTCTTACCGCGAAGAACAGAAGCGATCTTAGAAGCGATGCGTCCCACGGTTTGATTAGTACCGTCTACAACATACCAGTTGTGCTTAACGGTAGCCGCATTTGCATGCTTGGTGGTGAAATGAAGTTTACTCATGATAATTTTGTTTAAATGATGCTGAGGCTATCCCCTCAACTTAAAATATCCCGATTTTTTCGGGACGGCAAAGGTGCTGCTGTACAGGTTATTTTCCAAGGATTTGAGAAAGTATTTTTCATCACACCTTTACAATAGGTTGATTATCAATAAAAAATTTGTCTTCTTTTATTTTTATCAATAATAACAGCCTGTTTTATGGGGATTTGGCAATGGTTCTATAAGTCCAAATGAGGCTATTCGCCGTGGCGAACCGTATTTTCATATATTTTCGGCTGAGA
>CAIMKO010000322.1 GCA_903841915.1 uncultured Chitinophagaceae bacterium
ATAAATAGACCTGTCAGCTTCTTCATCTTGTAAAATAGCGGTTAGTGTTGGTTGGGTTAATGCGCTGAAACTACAAAAATTGTTTCAATTTCCCGCAGTCACTTTTACCCGTTCAATTGCATCAGGATCGCTTTTGCGAAATCACTCACCAGATAACTGATCAGTTTTCCGGTAGAATGGTCTTCTCTCCCATCGGATAAATGCGTTGCACCTTCACAGATATGCAAATAAGCAGGTTTGCTGTCTGATGCTACAAAATTCAAATATTGCCTGGCGTGATTGGCAGTGATACCAACAGGTGTAGTAGCGCTACTTAATGTATGTTCAATGCTGTCAAGGTCTAATTCGATACCACAAAGTGTATCGTCCGTAAAGCCGGTCGCATGTGCAACGGATTGTATAAAATTCCTTTTTTCGTGCAAAAAGATGTCTTCAAAAGTGATGCAATCCACAAAAGGATTATTCACAATATCGATCCATGTATTTTGTGTGATATAATTTTCGTGAAGACCGATCACGCAATACTTTTCGAGATAACCGTCTTCTTCAGCATACCTGAAAGCATTACCGCTATGCCTTCCTTCCATCGGACGATAATCGGCATGTGCATCTAAATTGATCGCATTGATCTGAGCAATTTCTATCACTCCTGATTTATGCCAACCCTTTGCTGCGCCTTTGATGCATGGATACGCATTATTATGCCCGCCACCGATCACGATAGGTAATTTTCTGTTTTGGGTGATGATATGGATCAATTGTTCTACTTCATCATCGATCGTATTAACTGCATGACGATGTGCATCGATCCTTTCCTCATAATGTGGCGCATTGGAATCGATGACTTTCTCCAGATCAGAAAAATCAAAATGACCCAATAACAAGATCTCACTACCATCAAAAAAATCATTGCTCTGAATATTCAAAAATGCTTTCAGAAAAGAAAGCCAGGCACTGTCTGCACCCCCGATCCCTAAGTTGGCTTTGATACCGATATCTTCAGGCACGCCCACTAAAACAAACTTTGCATTGGATCTCCTGATAGAACCTTCAATATCATCCGCATTATCAATGATCTGTAAACGCTCACCCAGCTTGGTTTCAAAACGGCGAACCTTGGTGACAGATAATATATCTTCTTTATGATAAATTTTCAGATGCTTCATACAATTAAAGTTAACAGCTTTATTCGTTTATAAAATTTCCTCTGATCATTACTTTATCGATCAAATTGTTCCCGAATGCATAAGTAAGGTAAGCTAAAGAAGGAATAGGTTTTGTGAAAATAAGATTTGCAGTTTTACCAACTGTAATGCTCCCTGTAGTCTCTCCCAATCCCATTGCGTAAGCAGCATTGATCGTTGCAGCATTAATGACTTCTTCCGGCAACATCTTCATTTGAATGCAACTCATGGAAGCCACCAGATTCATGTTTCCACTGGGTGAAGAACCTGGATTATAATCGGAGGCCAAAGCAATGGCACAACCGGCATCGATCAGTTTCCGGGCAGGCTGAAATGGCATTCGCAGAAAGAATGCAGCAGTAGGAAGCAAAGTGCCGATCGTGTTTGATGCTGCGAGTATTTCAATTTCCTTTTCATCAATGGTTTCTAAATGATCTACACTGATCGCATTTACATTTGTTCCCACTGTAACAGCACCACCTGAAAATTGGTTGGCATGGATCTTTGCTTTCAATCCGTATTTCATCCCTGCACGACAAACAGCCATTGTTTCTTCGGGATTAAAAAATCCTTCTTCACAAAACACATCAATATAATCGGCTAAATTCTCTATGGCAATAACGGGCAGCATTTCATGAATGATCAGATCGAGATAGCCCTGATGATCATGGATAAATTCAGCAGGATATGTATGTGCAGCAAGAAAAGTAGAACGAACAGGAATGGGTGATCTTTCTTTGATCCGCTTGATCACACGTAACATCTTCAATTCTGCTTCTACTGTTAATCCATAACCGCTTTTGATCTCAATAGCGCCTGTTCCCAATTGAATCAATTCATTTAACCTTATAAATGCACTATTGAATAGGCTTTCTTCTGATGCTTCCTGAACCGCTTTTGCAGAATTTAAAATACCTCCTCCTTTTGCAGCGATCTCCTGATAGCTTAATCCCTTTATTTTATCTACAAACTCATTTTCTCTACTGGCAGCAAAAACAAGATGCGTATGACTGTCGCACCAGGTTGGTAATACAAACTGTCCTTCAGCATCAACAATACTGGTTGATTTCATATTGATGGACAGATCCTGCATCAAACCATATTCACTGATCACCCCGTCTTCAATCACCAAATAGGCATTTTCTAAAACAGGCAGTTCTGCCAATTCTTTTCCACGCAGTATCCGGGTCTCTTTACGAACATTCAGCAGTTGCTTGATATTGATGATGACAAGTTTCATTCCCGCAATGATTATAACTCAAATGTAAACCATCTATTTTTTAATATACTTACCCGGATCATAAAATTCATGTCATCATCTCTTCTATCCGATTTGTAGAAAAACTGTAACTTGCTATCCTATCATGAAAACAATCATTCATATAACAGCATCGCCGTCGCATTTTTCATGGATGTATCGCGGATTGAATTCAATGCCCGATCATTAAGTTCAGCTTTCACC
>CAIMKO010000323.1 GCA_903841915.1 uncultured Chitinophagaceae bacterium
CGATCTGCTACCCCAGTAGTGTAATGGGTTCTATCGCTTTATTACGTCAAACCTATTTAGACGCGCAATGGTATAAAACAAAACCTTCTAAAGAGGGCATCAATTTATCCCTACAGGCTTTTAACGACAACCAATCGCTTCCTCAAATCTTTGAGGGAGATGATAAATGGTCTGATCTTCGCGCTGATCGCGTAGGTGATGAATTTGGTGTACAATATATAATAAAAGGCGGTGGCAATGAATACCAAAGAATTACTGAAGTAGCTGCAACCAAAGCAACTTATATTCTTTCTCTGAATTATCCGCAGGCAATGGATGTAGAAGATCCCAATGATGCAAGACTTGTTTCTTTGGCCGATATGAAACATTGGGAATTAGCCCCCACTAATGCAGGAGCTTTTGAAAAAGCAAATATTCCTTTCGCGTTGACAACAGCAGACCTGAGAGACCCCAAACTATTTCTTGCAAATCTTCGCAAGGCAATTGAGATGGGCTTAAGCGAAACCAAAGCACTAGATGCTTTAACGAAAACGCCTGCTTCACTATTGAATATCTACGATAAGGTAGGAAGTCTTGAAGTGGGCAAACTAGCCAATTTTTTAATTACAAGCGGTCCGTTATTTAATGAAAAAACAGTTCTGCTGAATAACTGGATACAAGGAGAAAAATATGCGGTGAAAGAAGATGGCTGGTATGAAGTAAAAGGAAATTATAATTTAACGATCAACTCTCCCGTTGGAACCATCAATTACACGCTCGATGTTAAAAGTGCATCTGCAGCCAATGTAATCGGAAAAGACACATTGACCGGTAAATTCAGTTTTGACGGAAAAGTTGTAAAACTTAGTTTCTCCACAACTCCTTCAAGAAGACCACAAATGGGTGCCGGCGGCGGCGGTTTTGGCGGACAAGGTGGTGGCGGATTTAGCGGAAGAGGTGGAAATCCAAGTCAGTTTCGTTTAAGTGGTTTTGTAACCGGAGATAGCTGGAATGGTAATGGAGAAGATACCGCTGGGAATAAAATTACTTGGACGGCCAAATTTGCAAATACAACAACCGCAACTGATTCATCCAGAAAAAGACCTGCCATGGCTCAAAAACTGGCAAAGGTTACTTATCCGTTTGACGGCTATGGATGGGAAGAATTACCTAAACAGGAAAATCTATTAATCAAAAATGCCACCGTTTGGACCAATGAGAAGGATGGTGTTTTGGAAAATACCGACGTGTTGGTCAAGAATGGCAAGATCTCAAAAATTGGAAAAAATCTATCTGATGAATCTGCCAAAGTAATCGACGGCACCGGAAAACATTTAACGGCGGGTATTATTGATGAGCATTCACATATTGCAGCGGCATCTATTAATGAAGGCGCTCAATCTGTAACATCAGAAGTAAGAATCGGCGATAACTTAAACCCCGAGGACATCAATATTTATCGCCAGCTAAGCGGTGGTGTTACTTCCTCACATATTCTGCATGGTTCTGCAAATACAATTGGCGGACAAACACAATTAATAAAATTACGCTGGGGTGCCAATGATGATGATCTGAAATTTAAAGGCGCTGATCCTTTTATCAAGTTTGCATTGGGCGAAAATGTAAAACGTACAACCTCCCAAACCAACAATCGTTTCCCTGATACAAGAATGGGTGTTGATCAGGTTTTAGATGATGCGTTTGCCAGAGCAAAAGATTATGAAGCCGCTATGAAAGCCGATCCGAAAGGAAGACGCGATCTGGAGCTGGATGCTTTGGTGGAGATCTTAAATAAGAAAAGATTCATTACTTGTCACTCTTATGTTCAAAGCGAGATAACTTCTGCTATGCGCATTGGAGATAAATACGGATTTAAATTCAACACGTTTACCCATATTTTGGAAGGCTATAAAGTAGCCGACAAAATGAAGCTGCATGGTTCTAATGTCTCTACTTTTTCTGATTGGTGGTATTATAAACAAGAGGTAATTGATGCGAATGCATACAACGCTGCCATCATGCAAAAAATGGGTCTGAATGTTTGTATCAATTCTGATGATGCAGAGCAGGCCCGCAGATTAAATCAGGAAGCTGCAAAGACAATCAAATATGGTGGTATCGGTGAAGAAGATGCGTTGAAAATGGTTACGCTTAATCCTGCAAAAGCTTTACATGTTGCAGATCGCGTAGGCAGCATCAAGGCGGGGAAAGACGCAGATCTTGTTTTATGGAGCAATCATCCTTTGAGCATTTATGCAAGTGCAGAAAAAACAATAGTAGATGGTATTGTTTATTTCGACAGAACAAGAGACTTAGAATTACGTAAGAAAATTTCTTCTGAAAGAAATCGTCTTGTACAAAAAATGGTAGGCGAAAAAAGAAGTGGTGCTCCAACGCGCACTGCAGAGCCTAGCTGGCAGGTGATTTTAAGTTGTGGCGATCATGATCATCATGACGGATTGATCACCGTTGATGTAAGTGCAGACGAAACTATTAACAATTAAAACGAACTATCATGAAGAAAATATTTTTAACTATATCATCCTTATTCCTGCTAACAGCTTTTGTTGTTGCCCAGGAAACGGTTTATCCGGCAAAAGATTATAATGGTCTTTTATTCATTACCAATGGAACGGTTCATATTGGTAATGGCGAAGTGATCGAAAATGCAACCATTCAGATCAGTAAGGGCAAGATCATTAAAGTGGGAAAAGACATTGCGATTCCCGCCGATGATGCAAAAGTTTTTGATGTAAAAGGAAAACAAGTATATCCGGGGTTGATCTTATCTTCCACAGATCTGGGTTTGAAAGAGATCGCCAACGGCGTAAGAGGAAGTAATGATTATCAGGAGATCGGTGAATTTAATCCAAGTGTTCGGTCTGTGGTTGCCTATAATACCGATTCGAAAGTCATCGGAACATTAAGGGCTAACGGAATTTTATTAGCAGGAATAACTCCCGAAGGCGGCACCATCAGTGGAACATCTTCTGTTGTTCAGCTAGATGCTTGGAATTGGGAAGATGCGGCTTATAAATATGATAACGGCATTCATTTAACCATGCCAAGTTTCATTCAGCGTTTTGGAAGAAGGGGTGGCGGCGGACTTCCTCCCGGTTTAGCAGGAAGATTTGGCGCCGGTGCAGATGCAACTGACCCAACAAAACAAGCATTAGAAAAAGTAGAAGAAATAAAATCATTTTTCAGACAGGCAAAGGCTTATTTGCAAGAATCTTCTCACAAAGAGACCAATTTGAAATTCGAAGCAACAAAAGGCCTCTTCAGTAAAAAACAAAAACTGTTTGTTCATGCTGATCAGGTAAAACAGATGTTGGTGGCTATCGATTTTGAAAAAGAATTTGGTTTTGATGTTGTGATCATCGGGGCAAGTGAAAGTTTTCAAATCGCAGACCTGTTAAAAGCAAATAATATCTCAGTTATCCTAAATCAAGAACACGCTTTGCCCGCGACAGAAGATGATGATGTAGATCAACCTTTCAAAACTCCAGCCGCTTTACAAAAAGCCGGAGTGTTGTTTGCGCTGAATGATACACATGATGAAAGCCGTTACCGCAACCTTTCTTTCAATGCGGGTACTGCTGCAACTTATGGCCTAACCAAAGAACAAGCTTTACAAGCCATTACTTTGAACGCTGCAAAGATCTTAGGAGTTGATGATAAAACAGGAAGCATTGAAGCCGGCAAAGACGGTAATATAGTTGTAACCGATGGAGATATTCTAGATATGAAAAGCAGCAATGTAGTATACGCTTTCATTCAGGGCAGACTGGTGAGCTTGGATAATAAACAAAAGCAACTGTACGAAAGATATAAGTACAAATACAGTATCAAATAAATTTAAAAAGCCCCGATCATAAAGATTCGGGGCTTTTGGTTTTCCAAAGGATTGTAATTATCTATTAAAACAAGGGCATGCTTCTCTTTTGTCTTTGGCTTTTGCTCACCGCGATCTTATTGAACATTGTGTTGGCAAGACTTTTAGCCCGAAAACAGATTTAAGGGCAATTTAACTAAATAGTTATTTGCTTTTGTGCGTCTCACTAACTGATACAAAAATAGGGGTCGTTGCTTTTTATAAACATGACAAATGTTAGTGAACCCAATTTCAAATAGTTAAAATGATTCTTTTAGCTATCTTAGCCTCATGCAGAAAAAATTGTTTTTACTCGATGCTTTTGCGCTGATCTTTCGTGCTTATTATGCATTGATAAGAAATCCACGGATCACATCAAAGGGAAAAAACACAAACGCACAATTTGGATTTACGAATACTTTATTTGAACTGATCAATAAAGAAAAACCAACTCATTTGGCCGTTTGTTTTGATGTTGCCGGCAAAACAGAAAGGCATACGGATTTTGCTGATTATAAAGCCAACAGGCAAGAAGCGCCCGAAGATCTGTTGGCATCGATTCCGGATATCAAAAAAATCATTGAGGGGTTCAATATTCCGGTAATTGGGGTGGAGGGGTATGAAGCAGATGATGTGATCGGAACCCTTGCATGGGAAGCACACGATGCGGGCTATGAAGTTTTTATGGTAACACCTGATAAAGATTACGGTCAATTGGTAAGAGACGGCATTAATATTTATAAACCCGCTTATCAGGGTGGTGATGTTGAAATAATGGGACCAAAGGAAGTTTGTGCAAAATGGGATATTGAAAGAGTTGACC
>CAIMKO010000324.1 GCA_903841915.1 uncultured Chitinophagaceae bacterium
CTTACAGAGGTTTTGCTCTGATAATCAAGCACTACTTTCTCGATTTGCTCCATCGGCACTTCGCTGAACAAAGCCACTGAAGCCACTTCGCCTTCTGCACCTATACAATAGTCTGTAACAATATAGTGTTGTTTCAATTGAGGGATAACTGCCACCGGGATGAGCCCAACATCAATCTCATTATTCAGTAACATGGCCGCGATTTTAGCGGGATAATCTTCTATCAAGTCTATTCTGTCCATGAGCCCGCTGCGCTTTACACCAAATATCAATGGCTTTGTGTTTAAATAACTTACAGCTCCAACGCGTATTCTCTTGTCCAATTCAATTACTTTTGTATACAAAGAAAAGCATTTTTCCGAAGCTAACTGTTGTAACATTGTTCAAAAGCTCGTTACATAATAAACCCATAATTAATACATGGAACTGAATAACCTTACCGCTATTT
Source organism: uncultured Chitinophagaceae bacterium (assembly GCA_903841915.1). Lineage (GTDB taxonomy): Bacteria > Bacteroidota > Bacteroidia > Chitinophagales > Chitinophagaceae > CAIQDX01. Next base: position 449 of record CAIMKO010000324.1, read on the forward strand.
CACCGATTGATGGACGTTACCGCAAACAACTCTCCCATCTCGACGAATATTTTTCGGAATATGCATTGATCAAATACCGTGTACTGGTAGAAATTGAATATTTTTTGTTTCTGGCAGATAAGAAATTCTTCAAATTAACACCCAAACAAAAGTTGCAAATAAAAAGAGTGGCAGAAGATTTCCATTTAAGTGATGCACAGCAAATAAAACAAATAGAAGCTACCACGAATCACGATGTAAAAGCGGTTGAATATTTTATTAAAGAGCAGTTAGATAAAATAGGGTTAGGTCATGTAAAAGAATGGGTGCATTTTGGTTTAACCTCGCAGGACATCAATAACACTTCCATTCCTTTAAGTTGGAAACACAGCATGGAGCAGGAATATTTACCTTCCATCGTTAATCTGCATAATCATTTGTTTGCTTTGGCAAAACAATGGAAAAATATTCCTCTTCTAGCCAGAACACATGGACAGCCTGCATCCCCAACTATTTTGGGGAAAGAGTTCATGGTATTTTCTGAACGAATTGATGGACAGATAAATTTATTCACTCAAATTCCATATGCCGCAAAATTTGGCGGTGCCACCGGAAATTTTAATGCACATCATGTAGCATTCCCTAAAAAAGACTGGGTAAAATTGGGTAATGAATTTGTTGAAAATGTTTTAGGATTACAACGTATGCAGTTCACTACACAGATAGAGCATTATGATAATCTTGCTGCACAATTTGACAGCATCAAACGCATCAACACAATACTAATTGATCTATGCAGAGATGTGTGGACATATATCAGTATGGATTATTTCAAACAAAAAACAAAGAAAGGCGAAGTGGGTTCCTCTGCCATGCCACATAAAGTAAATCCCATCGATTTTGAAAATGCAGAAGGTAATCTGGGAATGGCTAATGCTTTACTGGAGCATCTTTCAGCCAAACTGCCTATTTCCCGTTTACAAAGAGATCTTACTGACAGTACAGTCTTAAGAAATGTTGGTGTTCCTGTTGCACATACCATATTGGCTATAAAATCGCTGATCAAAGGATTAGATAAATTAGTCTTGAATGAAGCTAAATTGAAGGATGACCTTGAAAATAACTGGGCTGTTGTTGCAGAAGCCATTCAAACGATCTTACGCAGAGAAAATTATCCTAACCCATATGAAGCCTTGAAGGATCTTACCAGAGGTAAGGATAAAATAACCAAACAATCGATCCATAAATTCATCTCTTCGTTAAAAGTAAGTGCTGCAATAAAAAAAGAGTTGAAAGCTATTACTCCGGCAAATTATGTAGGCGTGAATCCCGAGTATTGATTCCTGCAAACAAATACTTATTTTCATAGCATAAACCTCTGCTATGAGAAAAATAATGATTGGCTTACTTTTATTTGGTTTCATTCAAATAAAAGCACAGAAAGCCTATGATACATACTATCAGACCAATGAGATCCAACCATTATTGCTGAATTATCAGGCAGATAAAGGCGGTTTAAGCAGATTTTATACAATTACCAATTCCCCTGAAAGAAGAGAACGTTTTAAAAAATTCAATCAGGAATACCTACAGCAATTAGAGCTATTGGATTTTGACAAAATGAAAACCAGCGCTCAGGTAGACTATATTTTGTTTCAGCGAACACTGAAAAATGAATTGTATTTGTTGGATAAAGAAGAAAAAGAGTTCAATCAAATCTCAAAATATATCCCTTTTGCTGACTCCATTTATCAATGGGAAAAGATACGTCGCAGAGGAACTTTCCTAAAAAGCGAATCAATTGCACATCA
>CAIMKO010000325.1 GCA_903841915.1 uncultured Chitinophagaceae bacterium
CCACTCACAAGATCGAGTTGTTCTTCAGGCATTGATTCAATAGCCGTTACTATTTCTTTTTTCTTTTTTTCAATAGTCAACATAACTTTTGAGTTTATCGAATTTACCAAATTTTACCCGTCTGCAAATAATTCCTTACATAATCGTCCACTCCTTCTTCCAGAGAATAGAATTCATTTGTATATCCTGCCGCACGTAATTTCTGCATATTCGCCTCCGTAAAATATTGATACTTGTCTCTGATATCTTCAGGCATATCAATAAAAACAATATTCGGCTGCAGATCCAATCCGCGAAAAGTAGATGTTGCAAGATCATAAAAACTCCTCGCCTTTCCTGTTCCTAAATTATAGATACCATTCTTCTCAACGGACCATTGTCCATCGACCATTACCAACATCATCCAGTCGATCACTTTCACCAGATCTTTTACGTATACAAAATCACGCAGTTGTTCTCCATCTTTGAAATCAGGCCTGTGACTTTTAAACAATTTTACAAGGCCATCTTTTTGTATTTGATTGAATGAATGCCATATCACACTAGCCATACGACCTTTATGATATTCATTAGGGCCATATATATTAAAGAACTTCAACCCTGCCCAGCATGGCGGTTGATTTTGTTGCTGCAAAGCCCATTTATCAAATTCATTTTTACTGATACCATATGGATTCAACGGTTGCAATTTCTCGATCACATCATGATCATCATCATAACCAAACTCGCCTGCACCATAAGTTGCAGCGGATGAAGCATAGATCAACGGCACATTATACGCCGTACAATAATTCCAGATGTCCTGTGAATATTCTACATTCAATTCTTCATGAATGGCGTAATTGAATTCGGTGGTATCTGTTCTTGCACCCAAATGAATCACAAAGTCAATCTGTGGTTTATTTTTATGCAACCATTCAAACAGGTTATACCTTTCAACGATCTGTGTAAACTTTTTTGATTCCCAATTAATGCGTTTCTTCTCCACACCAAAATCATCTACTAAGATCAAATTCTCAAACCCCTTTTCATTTAAATATTCTACCATGCAACTGCCGATAAACCCGGCAGCGCCAGTAACTATGATACCCCCATCACCTGAAGGGGAGCTATTTCCATCTACTATAGAATTGGGACTATAATTTATTGAGTTAGTTTTCATAAAATGCTTTTTAAAGTCCCTTTAGGGATTTAGGGTTTTTTCAATTGCAGTATCATATTTTTCTTTCCAGTCCGTAATGCTTCCCCAGTTTTCTCCATTCAGTTTTATTTCCTTTTTTGTAACAATACCTAACTCAGTAAAAGCAATATTATTTGATAAGGCCTTCTGTTTTAAGCTTTCAGCCTTCTGCTTTGAGCATGTAACAACAACTCTGCTCTGTGCTTCACCAAACCAATAAGCATCTTTTCTGAAACCTGTTGTATCAGCATTTACAGCAAATCCCAGATCGCGATTAAATCCTTTCTCCAACAAGGTTACGATCAATCCGCCTTCGCTGATATCGTGTGCTGACAGGATCAATTTTTCTTGGATGATGGATGAAATAAATTGTTGAACATTATATTCTTCATCAATTTCAAAATGTGGTGCAGGAGAATATTCCACTTTCCTGATCTTATGAAGATACTCGGATGAACTTATATCATTTTGTTGTGTGCCGATCAGTAGGATCACATCATCTTCTTCTTTGAAATCTAATGTCATCTGGTTATCCAGATCATCCAATATTCCCACCATGCCAATGGTTGGGGTTGGATAAACAGGACCATCAGGATTCTGATTATAGAAACTTACATTCCCCCCTGTTACAGGTGTATTGAATTTGCGGCAAGCGTCACCCATTCCGGTAACTGCTTTTACAAACTGATAGTATACTTCCGGATCATAAGGATTACCAAAATTTAAACAGTTCGTAACACCAATCGGTTCACCGCCACTGCACACTACATTACGTGCGGCTTCGGCCACAGCGATCATTCCTCCTTTATAAGGATCGGCAAAAACATATTTACTGTTACAGTCTGTTGTAATGGCTAATGCTTTTCCTGTTCCCTTCGCCAGAACAATGCTGGCATCACTTGGTGAATTGGTACTTGCATTGGCAGTGCCTACCATACTATCGTATTGAACAGTCACCCATCTTTTGCTGGCGATATTTGGAATTTGGATCAGTTGCTCTGCTACCGATCTGATATCCGATACATCTTCAATTTTATCGAGAGAGAATGCTTTTATCTTTTCGAAATATTTAGGCTCAGTATATTCTCTTGTGTATTGAGGCGCACCGCCTCCTAACACTAATTCATAGGCCGGAACAGATGCTTCCAATTCTCCATGCATATAAAAATTAAGCAGCCCATCAGCTGTCACTTCCCCAATTTCACTGCAGGGCAGATCCCATTTCTCAAATACTTTTAAAACAGAATCTTCTTTTCCTTTCTCTACACAGATCAGCATTCTTTCCTGGCTTTCACTCAACAATAATTCCCAGGCTTTCATATTTTTTTGACGTGTCGGCACTTTGTCCAGATCTATGCGCATACCAACACCGCCTTTTGCACTCATTTCTGCAGTGGAACAAATGATGCCTGCTGCACCCATATCCTGCATGCCGATCACTGCTCCTGTTTCAGCCAATTCTAAACAAGCTTCCAACAGTTTCTTTTCCTGAAAAGGATCGCCCACTTGCACTGCCGGCAATTCTTCTGTGCTTTCTGCTGTAATATTTGCAGATGCAAAAGATGCACCACCAATGCCATCTTTACCGGTTGCACTTCCTACAAAAAATATCGGGTTACCAATTCCTTCAGCCGTAGCACTGATCATCTTTTTTGAATCCATGATACCAACACTCATAGCATTTACCAATGGGTTGGTATAATAACAATCTTCAAAATATATTTCACCGCCTACTGTTGGTACGCCAAAACAATTTCCGTAATGACCGATACCATGCACTACTCCTGCCAGTAACCGTTGTGTTTTTTTATCGTTGATATTTCCAAAACGAAGACTGTTCAATGAAGCGATGGGCCTTGCACCCATGGTAAATATATCCCGTTGAATACCTCCTACTCCTGTGGCTGCTCCTTGAAAAGGTTCGATCGCGGATGGATGATTATGTGATTCAATCTTAAATACTACCCCAAAGCCATTGCCCATGTCCATCAATCCCGCATTCTCTTCTCCCGCGGCTACCAGCATTCTTCCACCGTCACGGGGTAATGTCTTTAGCCACTTGATCGAGTTCTTATAACTGCAATGTTCACTCCACATGGCACTGAATGTACAGAGTTCAGTAAAGTTGGGTGTACGACCGAGTTTTTGCTTGATAAGTTCGAATTCGGCTTCGGTTAATCGAAGTTCCTCTGCGGTTTTTACGGTTATTTCCATGATGCCGCGAAGTTAAGAAAGTGAAATGGGCAGGCAATGCTAATTATTTGTCATAAATGCATTATGTATAAAACTTGCAAATAACTATTTTACCGGGTGCTTTATCATCTCTTTTACCCTAGTGAGGAGGGTAAAATTTTTTAAATTGTAAGAAAGCGACTGACAAGCTGGCGCATACTCCTTAGATACTCCTTAGATACTCCTAATATAAGCCTTATATAAGCCTAGTATAATGCTTATATATTTCTAAGTAAAATCAATGGATCATTGAGGTTTTTGTGCCGAGTTGACAGAAAAAATCGATTCTCATTAGCCAACAATAGACAAATCAACTTTTTTAGATGGCTTGTGTAACAAAATTGTAAGTACCTGAGATTATTTGGCTTAAAAGAGGTCGTTTTGTGAGACTGTAAAAAGATTGGGGTTGTTTACCCAGCGAAGTTGGTTGCCCCTGAGACCTAAATCAACAAAGTATCGCCTCATTGAGGTTTTCCAAGACATCAATTTTATC
>CAIMKO010000326.1 GCA_903841915.1 uncultured Chitinophagaceae bacterium
ATCATTTAATAAAGCATGAATCGAACAGTCATTATACTTTTTATTTCAGTCCTGTTTTTTTGTACAACTGCAATGGCACAAACCATTCCGTTTCAAAAGATCAACTCGCCTTCCAATGTTTCCAAATACCTGAATGAAAAAAGATGGAACGAATTATTTCCCAATAGGTTTAATGTATCATCCTTTCCTGATTCATTGCATACACAAAAACCAAGAACAGATTTTTATTCATTCAAAGCTTTTCTTCGAGCTGCCAAAATGTTCCCGCAATTTATAAGTGAAGGAGATGCTATTACACAAAAAAGAGAATTGGCTGCTTTTCTGGCAAACATGTCGCACGAAACAAGTGGCGGCTGGGATGATGCCCCGGGCAGTTATTATCGTTGGGGTTTATATTATATAGAAGAGAAAGGTTGCGCGAAAGGTTGCCCTTCTTATTCTGATACAACCAAGAAAAAATATTTACCCGTAGCCGGAAAGTCATATCATGGAAGAGGTCCATTACAATTAAGCTGGAATTATAATTACGCCCAATTCAGCGCTGCCTATTTTGGGGATCAAAATATTTTATTGAATGACCCTGAGAAAGTAACAGAAGATGCAACCCTTTGTTTTGCTTCCGCTATTTGGTTCTGGATGACAGAGCAGTACCCAAAACCTTCCTGCCATGAAGTTATTTGCAACAAATGGATACCCAATGCAAAGGATTCTGCAGAAGGAAGGTTGCCAGGATTTGGTGCAGTGGTAAATGTGATCAATGGGGGATTGGAATGCGGAGAAAATCATTCAGACAATACAAAATACCGTTACGGCTTTTATAATTTCTTTTGCAGCTATTTTGCTGTAAGTCCGGGCAAAAATGCGGAATGCAGCAAACAAAGGCGTTTCGGTGTAAAGTGATCTTACCAGTAGCTTTCCGGTATTTTTTCTCCATTGTTCTTAGCTGCATAGCGAACCACCTCGATCTTTAATTCTTCTCTTTTTGCATCGCTATTATATTGTTCCAAGTTCAGAATTTCTGATTGCTCTTTGCTTTTGATAAAAGTCTGCAGCAACTGCAATACAGCTTCTTTTTCAGCTTCATTCAGCTTTAAAAAACAATCCAGCATTTCCTGTTCAGTGTTATTACTCATAGCAAATCGTTTATTCAAATTTAATATTTATTTCTTGTATAAAACAATAGCTATAAAACGAATCGGTGAAATTAAATCTGTAAAGCCTAAATGGGATATTGGCTTTATTCTTCAGGCAAAGCAACCCTTAATCTAATAGCATCGTATGATAAAATAACTGTCTTTTTATTTTTTTTAACATCTTATGAGTAAACGGATGGCATATAAATTGGCTCTTATTGCCGTACATAAAAACTGATGCAATGACCAGGCTTTCATTTTCTTCGATTATCATTTTTTTATTCATGCTGGAAGCTTGTACAAAAACAGTTGATAATAGTTCTGTTGACAGCAGCAATTCAGCATCCATTTTTCCGATGCAAACAGGGAATTCATGGGTCTATCAGGACTCTATTTTTGATGCTAAAGGGAAAACTGTTTTGAACTATACCGATACTGCATTTATTGCTGATCAAACCATTGCAAGTAATGGTTACATTTTTCATGCATTTAACGATTCATTAGGTTGGTTTGGTGCCAACAGTTACATAGCTGTAGATGGCTCTAATGCTTCATTATTCGTGTTGGATAGTTTAAATGCTGTGTCACCTTATTTATTTTTTACTATAACAGCTCCGGATCCCGGTTCTTCAGAAGCAGATGCTTTATACAGTTTTGCTACAACTTTTAATGTGAATGGGTTTTCCTGCTATAAAAATCTGGAACAGGTAAAAGATGAAAATGGAAACATTATTTATGCCAATGTTTATTATGTATCTCCCGGAATCGGGGTGGTTAGAATAGAAGAATATTCTCCCAATCCTGATTCTAAAGCCCTGTACTTAGATTATTCTCAAACACTGAAGTCCTACAATTTTAAATAACTACTCAAATCTTTCGCCATTGCGGGAAGCAAGCCTCTGTTCAACATTTCTGAACAAATTCAATTGCTTCGCATCTCGCAATGGCGTTAACAATCCTCTACTAAGCTTTTAGAATATATATTAAGCTGTAATTGCCCCCGAATCTTTCAGTAAAAGAATCTTTCCAATGGAATCTCTTTGTGACAATGTTTTAAGATTTATTCTTCTTTCATTTTTTTATAATTGAGGAAAACAATAACGAAGGCGAAATGAAAAAGAAGTTTCAAATAAATGGTCTTTTAAGCTCTCATAAAGGTCTTTTAAAAGGCAAAAAAGGCCTTTGAAATCAAAAAAAAGGCCTTTGAAATCAAAAAAAAGG
>CAIMKO010000327.1 GCA_903841915.1 uncultured Chitinophagaceae bacterium
TCAATCGCTTGAAAGCCCTATCAATGTTGATTCTTCGCTAATAGAACATCTGCAGGTAAAGGTCTCAACAGCGGTAGAAGTGCCGATCCAAAGAGAAGAGCTGGCAAAATTGCAAAGCGTAAAAAAAGTCTATGAGACCAATTTAAAATTAACAGATGCCAATAAAATTCCAAAGCTGAATGCTGCATACAATATCGGTTTTCAGGGCAACGGATATACGTTTGACAATAAACAATTTTATCAGTTGGCAGTTTTTCAGTTACAATGGAATTTATTTAAAGGCTATGATAACCGCTACAAAATAAAACAGGCACAACTCGATATTGATGCATTGCAAAATCAATACACGGATGTTCAGAAACAAATGCTGTTGCAGGTTTCTACGGCCAATAATACTTATCAAAGTGCATGGGCTGCTTTAACAAGTACAGCAGATGAAATGCAGAGCAGCAAAGAAGTGTATGCATTTACGGAAAAAAGATATCGGGAAGGGCAGGCATTATTGATCGAACTGACGGATGCAAGAACACAAATGACAAATGCTGCAATAAAATATTCATTAGCACAATTAGCCGTATTAAATAAAGAAGCGGAATTAGAAAGAGTAACGGCAACTTATGCACTTAACAAATAAAATCATCCATACACACTCAAAATAATTTTATGAAATTACAACAATTGACGGGTTTAGCGATCATATCAATTCTAATGGCCTGTAACAGCAAACCCAAAGAAACAGTAAAACAGGAAGATGATGCAGTACTGATAAGAACAACAACCATTGAATCTGCAGATTATAAACCCACATTGCAGTACAGCGGCATGATGGCAAGCACCAATGAAGTAAAATTAGCTTTTAAGATCGGAGGCATTGTTTCGAAGATCTATGTGAAGGAAGGCGACCGTGTAAGCAAAGGTCAGCTACTGGCAACATTAAATTTAACGGAGATCAATGCGCAGGTAGAACAATCAACACAAGCTGTTGAAAAAGCAAAAAGGGATGTGAATCGTGTAAAGAATTTATATAACGATACAGCTGCAACATTGGAACAATTTCAAAATGTGCAAACACAATTAGATGTTGTAAAAGAAAATCAACGCATTACAAAATTCAATTTAGAATATGCACAGATCCGTGCGTTGGATAATGGAATAGTGACCAAAAAAATAGCGAACGAAGGAGAAGTCATTGCAGCCGGTTCTCCTGTATTTATCATCAATAGCGCATCGAATAATGATTGGGTCATTCGTTTTGGGGTGGCCGATAAAGATTGGAGTGTATTAAAAAATGGGGATGCGGCAACAGTTGCCATTGATGCATATCCAAACAAAACATTCAATGGTATTATTTCAAAAAAGGCGGAGACTGCAGATCCCTATAGTAACACGTATGAGATGGAAGTAAAAGTTTTGCCGAATGGAGAAAGATTTGCAGCAGGTTTATTTGCTACCGTTCAGCTGAAAGCTACTGCCGTAAAAGCTTTAAAACTATTGCCCATTGAAGCGTTGGCGGAAGCAGACGCAAAAAAGGGATTTGTATTTGTATTGAATGATGATAAAAGATCAGTAAAAAAAGTTCCTGTCGAAATTGCTTTTATCAATAAAGATAAAGTTGCCATCAGCAGCGGATTAGAAAATATCAATGAAGTAATAACGGAAGGAGTTAGTTACTTAACGGAAAGTTCGATTGTAAAAATTGCTCATTAAAATACTTGAAGAATAAAGTTAAACAGTACAAGTGTGCGACGCAAAAGAACTTGCGTTACACGTTCCTGCCTATACCATAATATTTATAAAAAAGAATCATGAAAATAACTGACTTCTCGGTAAAAAATTATCAATTCACGTTGATCGTATTTGTGATGCTGGTTGCCATCGGCCTAAACTCTTTGCTGCACATGCCACGCGGTGAGGATCCCGATTTTCAGGCACCGAGCTTTTTTGCAGTGATCATTTATCCGGGAACAAGTCCGAAGGACATGGAGCAATTGGTCGTTGATCCGATCGAAAAAAAATTCAACGAATTAGATGATGTTAAACGTATTGTCACAAAGATCGATGATGGTTTGGCAACAGTGAGGGTTGAATTTAAATACGGTACTGATCCGGATAAAAAATACCAGGATGTGGTTCGGGAAATTGATGCACTAAAAACTAAATTACCACAGGATATCCTGAGCTTGACCATCATGAAATTTTCGCCAAGTGATGTAAACATTGCACAGATTGCATTAATGAGCGAAACACTACCCTACAAGGATTTAGAAGAATGGAGCAAAAAACTAAAAGAACGTTTAGAGAAAGTAAAAACACTAAAAAATGTTGACAACTGGGCATTTCCGCAACAGCAAGTCAGAGTGAGCCTGAACTTAGAAAAAATGGCTCAATTTAAAATTGGATTGAACAGAGTAATTGGCGCATTGCAAAGTGAGAATATCAATATTCCCGGTGGAAGTATCGATATGGGAACGAAACGCTTTAATGTAAAAACAAGTGGTGATTATAAAAATATTGATGAAATAAAAAACACGATCGTCAGCAGTTTTGCCGGAAAAATTTTATATGTCAAAGACATTGCTGAAGTGAATTTTAATTATGAAGAAGAAAATTATATTGCCCGATTAAATGGCAGGCGAGGTGTTTTTGTTACAGCCAGCAGAAAAATGGGAACAAATATCTTTGATGTTGAAAAAGATATTCAGCCCATACTCAATGATTTTAAAAAGGACTTGCCAAAAACTATTCAGTTTGAACAAAGTTTTAATAATGCCGAAAGTGTTCGCAAACGATTAACTTCATTTGGGGCTGATTTTTCAATTGCCATTTTCTTAGTACTGTTAACCTTGCTGCCCTTGGGCTTCAGAGCATCGATCGTTGTAATGATATCTATTCCACTATCATTAGCGATTGGTTTATCACTCTTAGATCTGTTTGGCTTTACCATTAATCAATTAAGCATTGTGGGATTTGTTGTGGCATTAGGGCTGTTAGTTGATGACAGTATTGTGGTTGTTGAAAACATTGAGCGTTATTTAAGAAACGGGTATACAAAAAGAGAAGCTGCAATGGCCGCTACCAAACAGATCGGGTTGGCCGTATTAGGCTGTACTGCCACTTTGATCTTTGCATTTTTACCGCTATTATTTCTACCCGAAGGAGCCGGAGATTTTATAAGAAGTTTACCTGCGGCAGTTGTTGCCACCGTATTGGCATCACTGTTTGTTTCATTAACGATCGTTCCGTTTTTAGCCAGTAGAATTTTAAGCAATCATGAAAGTTCTGACGGGAATTTCTTTCTAAGAGGTTTAAAGAAACTGATCAGTGGCAGTTATAGAAAATTACTTTCGGCTGCAATTGCCCGACCTTACGCAACACTGATTATCGCTTTAGTTATTTTTATTGCTGCAATAGCAATGATCCCTGTCATTGGATTTAGCTTATTTCCTTCCTCAGAAAAACCGATGTTTCTAATCAATATTGAAACACCGCTGGGCAGCAGTCTGGCTACAACGGATAGTGTTACCAAACTGATAGAAAAAGAAGTAAAGCAAATTCCTGACCTGAAAAATTATGCTACAAGTGTTGGTCACGGAAATCCGCGTATTTATTATAATGTTATTGCCAGAAGTACGCAAAGTAATTTTGCACAAATATTCGTTCAGCTGAAAAATACCGAGCCAAAAGAAAAAAAGATACTGATCGATATTTTAAGAGGCAAATTCAAGACTTATCCCAATGCATTGATAGAAGTGAAGGATTTTGAACAAGGTCCGCCGGTGGATGCGCCGATTGCTATTCGTATATTCAGTGAGAACCTGGATACTTTACGATCATTATCCTTCCGGGTAGAGGATCTTCTTAAAAAGACGGAAGGAACTATTTATGTAACAAATGATCTCACCACATTAGAGACCGATATTAAAATAAAAGTAAACAAAGAAAAAGCAGGATTGATAGGAGTATCCATTGCTGATATTGATCGCACCGTTCGTATGGCTGTAACCGGCTTGAATATTGGTACTTTCAAAAAAGAGAATGGCGATGAATTGAATTTGAATGTAACGCTGCCAAGAGATAAAATGCAATCAGTAGATGTTTTCAACAAAGTGTATATAACATCCTATACCGGTGCGTCTATTCCTTTACGGCAAATTGCTGATGTAGAATTCCAAACATCTCCAACTACCATCAAGCACTATGATAAAGATCGATATACTGTTGTGACCGCCTTTGTAAAAAACGGATATAACACCGCTAAACTCACGGAAGGCATTTTAAATGAAATGAGCAGCATAAAATTTCCAAAAGGGGCCTCCTATTATGCTGCAGGTGATGTAGAGGCAAGCAAAGAAAGTTTTGGCGGATTGGGCACTATCATACTCATCACTATTTTCGGAATTATGGGTATTCTCATACTTGAATTCAAAACATTCAAAGGAACATTGATTGTGTTAAGTGTTGTGCCGCTTGGCATTATTGGTGCCGTATTAATGTTATGGGCAACCGGAAATACTTTATCATTTGTTGCAGTTGTTGGATTGATAGCTTTAGTGGGTATTGAAGTAAAGAACAGCATTTTATTAGTTGATTATACCGATCAATTGCGCAGAGATGGAATGAGCTTAGACATGGCAATTCAGGAAGCAGGTGAAACACGCTTCATTCCGATCATCTTAACAACACTAACTGCCATCGGTGGTTTAATACCCCTAGTGATGGAAAGGAATCCTTTGTATTCACCCCTGGCGCTGGTTATTATCGGCGGACTGATCAGTTCAACATTATTAACAAGAGTCGTTACACCGGTACTGTATAAATTATTAGCACCAAGCGTAATTCATAAAGATTAAAACCACGATCCATAGGCGCCCCCTGGACGTCTATGGATCCTTCCATAAAATCAGACTAGCCTTATTCTTGCTGCGAAGAATGCTGCAACAGCGCGCAGGATTGCCGGGACAATAAATTAATCTGTAGTCATAAGTACTACAGATTAATGCGGTAGTTTTTTTAGTTTTAATCACAAATCATTTTCAATTCTTACCTGGAAAAGATGAGCAGTATTATAACCTTAGCTGAAAAAAGAAACCAACCTAAGAAGATTCTTAAATTCCCAACCCATTTTTTCCGAGCATTTGAATATGTAAATGATTCAGTTGGCATTACAGACAAGTCCGGAAATATTTTGTATGTCAATGCTGCCTTCGAATCCTTTTTCGGATATTCAAAAAAGGAGGTCGTCAATATGCAGGTGAACGATCTTTTCTTTCGGGAAGATCTTGAAAAGAATCCTTTTGATCTCTCTAATATTCAAACTCCCGGTAACCTGATCCTAAGATCCCGTTGCAAAAAAAAAGATGGCAGTAAAATATATGGCGAAGTAAATATTAGTTATCTGGAAAATGACACTTATTTAGGGGTTGTCAGAGATATTACCGAACAAGTAAAACTTGAAAAGGAGCTGAAACAAAATAAGACTCTTTTCTATAATGCTTTTGATAATAGCCCTTTGCTCAAGACCATCAGCATTCTATCAACAGGGAAATTGATTGGGGTAAATGAAAGTTTTTGTAAAGCTTCGGGATTTAGTAAGGAAGAAGCCATCGGTAAAACAACACTGGAACTCGGTTGGATCAGACCCGAAGGAAGAGCTCAGCTGCTGGAAGGACTTGAAAAAAAGCTACCCATGTCAAATCTGGAGATCCCGGTTTATAAAAAATCAGGAGAAAAAATGATTTGTAGATCTTCTGCTTATGTTATCAAAACAAAAGAAGGGGAAAAGCTTTACGTAGTTGCAGAAGATATTACAGAACTGAAAAATCTCGAATCGGAAATTGAAGAAGCCCATGAAAGGTATCGAGGTTTAAGTGAGGCAACATTTGAGTCGATCTTTCTTTCAGAAAAGGGTGTTTGCATCGAA
>CAIMKO010000328.1 GCA_903841915.1 uncultured Chitinophagaceae bacterium
AGACATTAGCGGATAACGGATTTGGTTTGTGGTATGATGAAGTGCGGGATTCTGTTCCTGTAAATTTCAATCATATTCAGGCATTAAGAATTGTTGGTTATGATGTAAAAGATACAACTGCTGCAATACGTGCATTCAAACGTCACTTCATGCAGGATACAACAAAGTATATCAATGATGCCGATAAAAATGTATTGTTCAATTTGCAGAAGAAATACATGTAATTGCTCATGATGATCAAACTGCTTTCTATTTTTTTATTGTTGAATGTGGCAGTCATTGCACAAACTAAAACTAATAATAATCCTTTCATTATTATTCTGGGGATAGCACAGGATGCCGGTTATCCGCAGGCAGGTTGTGACAAGGATTGCTGTAAAAGGGTTCTGAACGATGCTTCTGCCAAAAGAATGGTTTCTTCGCTGGCATTGGTCGATCCTGCAACGCATCAATGGTGGTTGTTTGATGCAACCCCCGATATCACCGCACAATTGCAACTATTCCGCAACAAAACAAATGGGGTTTATCCGACCTTGCCCTCGGGGATCTTTTTAACCCATGCACATATCGGACATTATACAGGTTTGATGTATTTCGGCCGGGAAGCCATGAACAGCCGAAAGCTGACTGTTTATGCGATGCCACGAATGAATGATTTTTTAACACAAAACGGACCTTGGGATCAGCTTTTCGAGATTAATAACCTTTCCATGAAGCGCTTGAAAGCAGATAGTTCCATTAGTTTGTCAACCGGCATTACAGTAACAGCTTTTGTTGTCCCGCACCGGGATGAGTATAGTGAAACGGTTGGTTTCAGCATTCAGTATCAACAATTTAAATTGATCTATATCCCTGATATTGATAAATGGCAAAAGTTTGGCAGAGATATTGATCTGTTGGTAAAAGAAAGTTCGCTTGCATTATTGGACGGCACTTTTTTTAAAGATGGCGAACTGGCCGGAAGAGCCATGAATGAGATCCCGCATCCCTTTGTAGAAGAGAGCATATTGCAGTTCTCTACTTTACCAGAAGCTGATAAAAAGAAAATTCGTTTTATTCATCTTAACCATACGAATCCTTTGCTGGATAAGCAATCTGGGGCATTTGCAGAATTGAAGAAGAAAGGATTTAATGTAGCAGAGCAGGGAGAGAAGATTGTTTTAAGATGAAAAAAATACAATTGCAGGACAATAAAAAAATAAATCAACCAAAAACTAACAATTGTTAGGTTAGTTCTTGTCAATCCTTATTTTTGCGATAGAAAAAAATAATATATGCAGTTCCAGTTAACAGAAGAGCATTTAATGATTCAGAAAGCAGCAAGAGATTTTGCAGTGAATGAATGTCTGCCCGGTGTCATTGAAAGAGATGAACATCAGAAATTTCCAAAAGAACAGGTTACTCAATTGGCTGAATTAGGTTTTATGGGTATGATGGTAGACCCTAAATATGGTGGTGCAGGAATGGATGCAGTGAGTTATGTGTTGGCGATGGAAGAGATCAGCAAGATCGATGCAAGCACCAGTGTTTGCATGAGTGTAAATAACAGTCTGGTTTGTTATGGCCTAGAAGCTTTTGGTACGGAAGAACAGAAACAAAAATATTTAACACCATTGGCGCAGGGCAAAAAAGATGGCGAATTGTATATCGGTGCCTTTTTATTGAGTGAACCCGAAGCAGGCAGTGACGCCACTTCACAAAAAACGATAGCGGAAGATAAAGGCGATCATTATTTGATCAACGGTACGAAGAACTGGATCACCAACGGTTCCTCTGCCAGTGTATATCTGGTGATCGCACAAACCGATCCTTCGAAAGGAAGCAGAGGCATTAATTGTTTGATCGTTGAAAAGAATTCTCCGGGGGTAGTAGTAGCTGCAAAAGAAAATAAACTCGGTATTCGCGGAAGCGATACGCATTCCATCATGTTCACCGATGTAAAAGTTCCGAAAGAAAACAGGATAGGAGCAGATGGTTTCGGATTTACATTCGCCATGAAGACATTGGCCGGAGGACGTATTGGCATTGCCTCTCAGGCATTGGGTATTGCAAGTGGCGCTTATGAACTGGCATTGAAATATTCCAAACAAAGAAAAGCATTTGGTAAAGAGATAGCGCAACATCAGGCCATTCAATTCAAACTGGCTGATATGGCAACCAAAATTGAAGCAGCACGTTTATTATGTTTGAAAGCGGCCTGGGAAAAAGATAATGGATTGAGTTATGACCTCAGCAGTTCCATGGCAAAAGTATATGCCAGTGAAACTGCCATGTGGGTTACGGTAGAAGCAGTACAGATACATGGTGGTTATGGCTTTGTAAAAGAATACCATGTGGAACGTTTAATGCGTGAT
>CAIMKO010000329.1 GCA_903841915.1 uncultured Chitinophagaceae bacterium
GATCTCTTTTATAGGAGCAGACATGCACTCACATTTATTGCCGGGAATAGATGACGGCTTACAGAAAATGGACGATACAATTTCCTTTATTAAACAACTGCATACTTTAGGGTATCGAAAATTAATTTGTACACCGCATATTTTTGCAGGCGTACATCCAAATTCTCCTGAAACAATATTGCCGGTGCTGGCGTCAGTTAGAGAGAAGTTGCAGAATCTTGAAATACCTGTGATCATTGAAGCTGCCGCTGAATATATGATCGATCATGAGTTTGAACAGGCGGTACAAAGAGGTGATAAGTTATTGACTTTCGGCGAGAATTATATCTTGATCGAAATGTCGTATATGGCGCCCTCACCTTATTTACAAAAAGTGATCTTTGAATTAAAATTAGCAGGACTGCAACCCATTCTTGCACACCCCGAACGCTATTCTTTTTATCATCCGCAGTTTCAACAGTATCAGGAATTGAAGGATAGAGGTTGTTTATTTCAGATCAATATTTTATCACTTTGCGGTTATTATGGCAAGCAGGTTAAGAATATTGCAAAAAAATTATTGAAGAATAAAATGGTTGAATTTGTTGGAACTGATATGCATCATCAAAACCATTTACATACACTGCAGCAGTTTGCGAAAGATAAGAAACTATACGGCTTTCTGGAAAATGCCGGACTTTTAAACAGTACACTATTGTAATTCTTATTCAAATACAGTATCAGCAATTCCCTGAAACTGTATTTTTGAAAAGCTATCATTCACCCCATATCCATTTCACTTGTTGTTTGGCATTCGCTGCATTACTGAACATAGTATTCAAAACTTTTCTTCTTTGTTCGATTATTTCTGAGCTGAACGGCTTCGAAAATAGATCAGATATTTTATTCTGGAATGAACTTGCGTCATTTGCAATTGTACAAATTTGATCTAACCCACTACCATCAACAGTATCGCTATTTGTAATAACATAGCGGCCGTTAAATAAAGCATTCAAGAGCTTTAATTTAATACCTGTATTGGTGAATGATGGTAGTATATGGATATGTGCTTTTGCGATCATGTCCTGCATTTCCTTTTTGCTCGGATTAGCTACCAGACAGGTATATTCTTGGGCATGTACCAATCGCTCTATTTTTTTTGATGGATCTTTACCGGCAATTACCAGTGGCAATTGAATTGTATTGAATACTTTTTCTAATAGCCAGATCACAGCTTTTTCGTTTGTATCAACACTCAGGTCGCCCTGATATAAACAGTAATTTCCTTTTCCTTCCAGGTTATTCGACTTCCATTCCGGTGGAAGATATACAGGCAAATATTCGATCCTATCGCATTTTAATTCTTTTCGAAAAAAAGCGGTATCCTTTTCTGAAACAGCCCAGAATGCTGTTGCCTTTGTAACAATGGCCCGTTCATATTTTTTGAGTTGATTACTTTCCCACCAATAGTATAATTTATGGGCTAATGAAGTGGCAGAATCAAATAGCTGCCTGTAATATTGAAATTCTACATTGTGTATCCGTACATACTTTTTTCTATCTGCAAAGCGCTCATCATTCAATAAATAAGTACAGTGTATCCCTTCCATTAAAATGGGGTGATCATCCGCTAACAGATTCTCCAATAACGTTTCATTCTTTCTGCTGGAAACAATATATGGGAGTGAAAGTGTTAGGCCCTTATGGCCCTTTATTCTCTTATAATAATTTACCGAATCGCAATATTTATTTAATTCTTTTTGCTCATTTTGGCCATCCTCAAAGCAATGCAGATGAATATGAACACCTTGATCTTGTAAGGCAGGGAGTTTATAAAAAAGATCAAAGACACCGCCATAATCTACCGGAAAAGGAACGGTCAGTGAGATGATGTGTAAATGTTTTTCCAAAATGCTTTTAATTTAATTTCTTCATGCTCCCAATTCAGTGTTTCCCTTGCTTTTAAACAGTTTTGCCTTAATCGTTCATACAAAACATCGTCATCCAGTAAATTGTTCATTGCACTGACAATTGTATTTGTCTCTGTATTCCCGATCATTAACGCAATTTCAAATTCATCATTGATCTTTCTGTATTCGGGATAATCAACACAAACCTGAGGAATGCCTGCCATAATATAATCAAAGAATCGGTTGGATAAAGATTGATATTGATTCAATCCCGCTGATTCGAAGAGCGTTAACCCAAATCTTGCAGTGGGCGTTAATTCTCTTAATAGCTCCGGTATGAGATAGCCTTTTAACTCAACTTTCTCCGATACATTATTTTCTTTGATCAATTCTCGGACAGTATGAAAGAAGTTCCCTTTTCCGCAGATGACCAATTTCGAATCTATTTCTTTCATGGCGGGGATCAGTGTTTCAAAACTCCTTCCTTCATTTACAGCACCCTGATAAATAATGAATGGTTCGGAGTTTCCGGTTTCCGGTTTCCGGTTTACAGTCTGAAGAAGAGGCAAGTTCTTGATCACAGCATAATCAACTTTGTATCTTCTCCTGAATTCCTGTTGGATAAACTCATTTACGGTGTATCCTGATTTGAATCGGGGGACTGCAAACTTTTCAAGCATCAGCCAAATGGAATGAATGAAGGGTCTTGAAATGATCTCTTTTTGTTCGGTAAATAGTTCGTGGGCATCGTAGACCCTTTTCTTATTTCTTACTATAGAAACGAAATAGCAGGGTAGGATACTGTCCAGGTCGATCGCACAGATCATATCTGTCTTCCGGAAGAGTAAGTAAACAAATAATCGGATATTGTATTCGACGTAAAAAGCCGGGCCTTTGGTGAAGAAGCAATGCAGTCTTTTTTGATGATAGCTTTCCTTTTTAATGGGAATGCTGTCTTTTAGCTGTCGACCAACCAGGACAATCTCAAAGCCTTCTGTTGCCAGCGAATGGCAGATTCTCTGCATGCGTTGATCATAGGAAAGGTCATTGGTAACTGTAAAGATGATTTTTGCCAAATCAAAGGGGTTAATGGAAGCAAATATAATATCGGCTAAGCACAAAGTCGCTGAAATGAATCTGAGGCAACAGTGCCTGTCATCTTGGCGCACAACCGATAGATAACCGATAGATAACCGATAGATAATCCATGGATAACCCATGGATGACTCATAGACAACCCTTATACAGCCCATAATCGTCAGGGCCACAACGAGAACAAAAAAATCATTGTTTTAATACTTTTTTTTGGTTTCAAACCCTTACCTTTGCCGCCACAATATTTAGATGTAAATTTTTGGTCGCTATTTAAACGAAAACTTAGATGTCAATTACAAAAGAAAAAAAAGTAGAAGTATTTACAGAATTTGGTGGCAAAGCCACTAACACAGGCTCTATTGAAGCGCAGATCGCTTTGGTAACTGAGCGCATTTCCCACATCAGCGGGCACTTGCAAGCTAATAAGAAAGATTTCTCTACCCACAGAGGTTTAATGCAATTGGTTGGACAGCGTAAGCGCTTACTGACTTATTTGCAAAAAACAAATTTGAGCGGCTACCGTTCATTGATCGAAAAGCTGGGTCTCAGAAAATAATTTTCACTATCATGATAAGTGCTATTCCCAACTGATAATTTATACGGTTGGGATTAGTTTTTTGTACATGAAGTATTTTGGCTTTTATCATTCATCGATATGGGAACAAAGGGCTTGCCGCTTCATTAGTTTCTATGTCTTAAATCAAATCAACTATGTTATCACAACCTATACAATCAAGCTTTCAGTTGCCTAATGGCGCTGAAGTGATCATTGAAACCGGTAAATTAGCCCGTCAGGCTGATGGAGCCGTTACTGTTCGCCAGGGTAATTGTATTTTACTCGCAACAGTTGTTGCCAATAAAGAACCCAAAGAAGGTCAGGACTTTTTTCCATTGAGTGTTGATTATCAGGAAAAATTTGCTTCTGCAGGCCGTATACCCGGTTCATTTTTCAAAAGAGAAGCAAGATTAAACGATTATGAGATCCTTACCAGCCGTTTGATCGATCGTGCTTTGCGTCCATTATTCCCCGAAGATTATTTATGTGATGTGCAGGTATTGATCAGCCTTATTTCAAGTGATCCCGAAATATTGCCTGATGCATTGGCTTGTTTAGCTGCATCAGCTGCATTATCTGTTTCAGATATTCCTATTAAAGAGATCATTAGTGAAGTAAGAATTGCCCGTATCGATGGAAAGTTTGTAGTTAATCCAACCCGTTCAGAATTGGAAAAATCTGATCTTGAATTCCTGATCGCTGCTACTGATAAGAATTTGATGATGGTGGAAGGTGAAGCGAAAGAATGTTCAGAAGAAGATCTGGTGAATGCTTTGCAAGTTGCACATGATGCTATTCGTGTTCAGATCAAGGCGCAAGAACAATTAAGAGACAAGAAAGCTGTTGCAGGTAAAAGAGATTACAAAAAGCCTGAACAAAATGAAGAAATTCAGCAAAAGGTTTATGCTTTTGCAAAAGATAAAGTATACGCAATTTCTAAAAGTGCTTCAGCAAAATCTGAACGTTACGACGCTTATGCAGTTGTAAAAGACGAGTTGATCGCCAGTTTAGGTGAAGAAGCAACTGATAAGGATAAAAAATTAGCCAAGAAATATTATGAGGACCTGAAATGGGAAGTGGTTCGTAATATGATGCTGGATGACCGCATCCGTTTGGACGGAAGAAAATTAGATCAGGTTCGTCCATTAGCCATGGAAGTGGAACCATTGCCGGCTCCACATGGTTCTGCATTGTTCACCAGAGGTGAAACACAATCATTAACAACCGTAACATTAGGAACTGCATTAGATCAATTATTGATCGAAAGTGCGGCTAAATCAGAATATTCAAACTTCATCCTGCATTATAATTTCCCTCCGTTTTCAACCGGTGAAATTAAAATGATGAGAGGACCCGGTCGTCGTGAAGTGGGTCATGGTAATCTGGCCATGCGCAGTTTAAAACAAATGATGCCTGATAATAGTGTGTATGCTTATACAACCAGAATTGTAAGTGATATTTTGGAAAGCAATGGTTCATCATCTATGGCAACAGTTTGTGCAGGTTCTTTGGCATTGATGGATGCAGGTGTGCCTTTTCCAAAACACGTAAGTGGTGTGGCAATGGGTTTAATTACCAGAGCTGATGGCAAGTATGCGATCCTTACTGATATCTTAGGTGATGAAGATCATTTGGGTGATATGGATTTTAAAGTAACAGGAACACGCGATGGAATTTGCGGTGTGCAGATGGATATTAAAGTGGATGGTTTAAGTATGGAAGTGATGAGAGAAGCTTTATCACAGGCAAGAAAAGGCCGTTTACATATTTTGGATGCGATGTATGAATGTATTCCTGAGCCACGTGCAGAAGTGAAACCACATACACCGAGAATGGAGAAACTGATCATTGATAAAGAATTCATTGGTGCAGTGATCGGGCCAGGTGGAAAAGTGATCCAGGAAATTCAACGTGTAACAGGAACTACTGTAAACATTGAAGAGATCGGAAATTATGGTGAAGTAAGCATTTTCTCTGCAGATAAAGAAGGTCTTGAAAAAGCATTGGCTTGGGTGAGAGGATTGGTTGCTGTTCCTCAGGTTGGTGAAGTGTATGAAGCAGTGGTAAAAAGTATTAAAGAGTTTGGTGCATTCGTTGAATTCTTACCAAAGAAAGAAGGTTTATTACACATTAGTGAGATCAGCTGGAAACGATTGGAAACAATGGATGGAGTACTGAAAGAAGGCGATAAGATCAAGGTTAAATTACTGGGTATCGATCAACGTACCGGTAAATTTAAACTGAGCCGAAAAGTATTGATGCCAAGACCGGAAGGCAGAGGCGAAAGAGAGGATGATAGAAATGGAAACGGCGCTTCAGAAGAATAAAATATTCAATCATAACCCTCGATAATATCGGGGGTTTATTTTTAGCACATGAATCATATTCAAATCATAATTCCTGCTGTATCTGAAGAGATCAGCGATATACTGATCGCAGAACTTTCTGCCATTGGGTTTGATGGTTTTGAGGAAACAGAGAATGCGGTGAATGCATTTATTGAAGAAGATCATTTCAATGAAGGCGAATTGCAGTTTCTGCTCAATGGCAAAGGACTCGCTTATCAAAAAAAGTTGATCGCAAAACAGAACTGGAACCATTTATGGGAATCGAATTTTGACAGGGTTATTGTGGATGATTTTGTGGGTATCAGGGCCGACTTTCATGAACCCATCATCGGTGTTGAACATGAGATCCTGATCACTCCCAAAATGAGTTTTGGAACAGGTCATCATGCCACCACTTTTATGATGATGCAACTGATGCGGGAAATCGATTTTGAGGGGAAGACAGTCTTTGATTTTGGTACCGGCACAGGAATACTGGCCATCCTTGCAGAAAAACTAGGAGCGAATAAAGTGTTGGCGGTAGATAATGATGATTGGTGTATTGAAAATGCCGGCGAAAATATCCGCAAAAATAGCGCTAGCTGTATCGAGATCACTAAGGCAGATCATACCAGTTCCAAGGGTGGGTTTGAAATAATACTTGCTAACATTAACAAGCATATCATATTAGAAAACATTGCATCTATCGATCAGGCGATCAATCTTCAAGGCAATATCTTATTAAGTGGCTTATTGATTGAGGATGAGCCTGATATACATGTTGCAGTTCAATCATTTGGCTGGAAACATATCAGGACCGTTCAAAAAAACGGATGGATCGCCCTTCAGTTTCTAAAGTCATCACTTTAAATTCCATGTTAAGAAATTATGAATTACGGTTTGGGTGAGTATATTTGCACTCCTTAACTTCAACTACCTCCCATGAATGAATTTTTGCTCATAGTTGTAGCTTACATGATTGGATCCGTTCCAACAGCAGTTTGGGTCAGTAAAGGTTTTTTCGGAATTGATATCAGAGATTATGGCAGCGGCAATGCCGGGGCTACCAATGTTTACCGCGTATTGGGAAGCAAATGGGGGACTTTTGTAATGATCATTGATATGTTGAAAGGCATATTAGCTACTTCCTTATATTTCTTATTACCCTATTACCTGACAAATGAGTGGGATAGAACGAACTTTATGATCGGTTTGGGTCTCGCATCCGTATTGGGTCATATCTTCCCGATCTGGGCCGGATTTAAAGGAGGAAAGGGTGTTGCCACTTTATTCGGCATGGCATTAGCCATTCAGCCGATTGTTGCTGTTTGTTGTGTAGGGGTCTTTCTACTGGTATTGTATCTAACTCGTTTTGTTTCTTTGAGTTCTATCCTTGCCGGGGTATCATTTATGGTCTTTATCCTGTTCATTTTCAATGAAAAGGAAACATTATACAGGATATTCGCTGTGATCGTTGCATTAATGATCGTATTAACACACCAGAAAAACATCTCTAGAATCTTAAAAGGCACAGAAAGTAAAGTCCCCATTTTGAAGTATCGGGACCGCCGCAAGCAAAGAAAACGCAGCATTTAGTTGAATTTTCAGCTTCTTTCAAATTAGTTTGGTATTTGTTGGCCAACTATGGTTACAATTTTTTAACTTTGCCAACCATTCACATCACCTGAAATTCCTTTTAGGCATGTCAAATCAGAATTTGTTAGAGAAATTACAATTGAAAGACGAGAAGAACCTGTTAATTCAGGGCTTACCTTCCTCCATCGAAAAGCAGTTTGTTAAACTGTCTTATGCCAAAAATGTGACTCCTTTGCTTAAAACCAAAAAAGTTGATTTTGCCCTGGTATTTGCAGTTAACCAAAACCAGCTGAACAATGTATTGAAGGATGTATTTCCTGCTTTACACGGGGAAAGCAAATTATGGGTGGCTTATCCTAAGCAAACCAGTAAGATCGTAAGTGATCTTAATCGTGATTGTAGTTGGGACTTTTTAACCTCTAATGATTACGAAGGGGTGACCTTAGTGGCATTGGACCATGTTTGGAGTGCGATGCGCTTTAAGAAAACTGCTAATATTCCTGCAAGGGCTAAAGCGGTTTCGGAAAAAAAAATTGAAATAAAAGGGATCGATTTTGACAAAAGATTGGTGATGCCTCCCGTTGAACTGGAAATGATATTTACTAAGCATAAAAAAGTAAAGGAATTCTTTACTTCACTTTCATTTTCTAATCAAAAGGAATATGTGAGCTGGATCGAAGAGGCTAAGAAAGACGAAACACGTCAACGTAGATTAGAAGCGGCTGTTGAAAAATTAATGGCCGGCAAAAAGAATCCTTCCGAAAAATAGAGGCTTTAATATACCGAAATAGAAAAGCAAAATGCTTTCGCTGTAAAAAGTGAAAGCATTTTTATTGAAGTTCTTCGAAAATTAACGTAATCATCTTTCGACAGGCTCAAGATGACATCAACTTTACGTTACGAATGTCTTGCTGAACTTGTCGAAGTATTGATTTCCTAAAAGATCTATTTAATAATCACCGTTCCGAATTTTTTGGTGATATCCGATTCCATTGACTTAAGATGTTTGTGTATTTGATGTAAGGTCACAAAGTCTTCGTATTTCGCATGTTCAATGTCGCGTTGATTTTCTTCGATCAGCTTTCTAATTTTACGCAACTTGAAAATGCTGATACTCATGTCCACATCATAATGCGACGTATCTCTGTTCACGATATTCATTCCCTCTAAACGCTCATCCCATTTCTGACTCAGCTCATGCGGAAAAACTGTGATGCTAACCACTAAACTTCTCACTGCATCATCGGGATGATATAAAAATGATTTGGCATCAGGCTGTAATCCCTGATCGTACCAGTTCTTGTATTCATTAAATAAACTTTCCAGTTGGAGATTGTCGAAACGAAATTGTTCCAGTTCCTCGAAAATATACTGTGCCATTGTTTTTTGTTCATCCCAGTTACGTAAACCATATTCCAGCAAAACACGGAGTACATTTTTTTCGTGGGCCTCATCCTGATTGAGCAATAAAAAATTATCATCTAAAACATCTTCCGGCTGCTGCGATTGCTGCAGATAATAATTGGCATCTTCAAAAGGTAATTTCTTTTCATCTTTAGCGATCTTGTCGCGTTTTAGTTTATTGACAAGATTCGTTAATCCGCCTTCATCAATTTTTAATAAGGAAGAACATTGCTTGATATAATCCTGCAGTTTGGTAAAGTCTTCAGCTTTATTAATTTTACTTAAAGTATCGGCCACCTGATTCACGACCTCACTTTTCTTGGTCACATCATTGCCTGCATCTTTCAGCATCACTTCCAACTGAAAAAGAATGAAATCTTTTTTATTCTTTGCAATGAAATCCTGAAAAGCTGCTGCGCCCACTTTGTTTACATAGCTGTCGGGGTCTTCCTTGTCCGGGATCAATACCAGCTTTACATTCAAGCCTTCTTCCAAAGCCATATCCAATCCGCGTAATGCAGCTTTTATTCCGGCTGCATCACCGTCATAAATAATGGTAAGATTATTACTGTATTTTTTAACGATGCGGAGTTGGTCTGTTGTGAGGGATGTGCCTCCGCTGGCAACAACGTTCTCAATTCCTGCCTGATGCAAACTAACCACATCCGTATATCCTTCCACCAATAAACATTCATTGGCTTTATCAATGGCCATTCTTGCAAAATAAGATCCGTATAAGACTTTGCTCTTTACATAGATCTCATTTTCGGGGGTGTTGATGTATTTGGGTGCCTTGTCAGCTTTGCCAATGACCCTTGCGCCAAAGCCTATGATCTTTCCGGTATTATTATGAATAGGAAAAATGATCCTTCCGCGATAATTATCGATCAGCTCAGTTTCATTTCTTACCACCACCAATCCTGTTTTGGGTAAGAGTTCCCGGTTGAATTGATTTTGTAATAAAGCTTTTGTCAGATCATCTCTGTTGCCGGGATTATAACCGATCTGAAATTTTCGGATAATATCTTCTCTGAAGCCTCTTTCTTTCAAATAGCTTAATGCAATATTCTGACCCTCTTCACTTTCGAATAATTTTTCTTCAAAGAATTTCTGTGCAAAATTATTGATGATATATAAACTGTCCGCAGCCTGTTGCAGTTGCTTTTGTTCGGGTGTGGATTCTGTTTCTTCTACTTCAACATTGTAGCGTGTGGCCAGCCATTTTAAGGCCTCCACATAACTCATCTTGTCATGCTCCATTAAAAAAGTAATGGTGTTACCGCTTTTGCCGCAACCAAAACATTTGTATAATTCTTTAGCCGGAGAGACAGTGAAGGATGGTGTTTTCTCGTTGTGAAAAGGGCATAGGCCCAAATAATTGGCACCCCGTTTTTTGAGCTTTACATATTCTCCCACCACATCAATGATATCGATGCGGCTCTTGATCTGCTCTATAGTTTGGGGTGTTATCATGCGATTTATCAGCTGCGAATATCCCGAATTAAAAAATCAAAATAGACGCTTTTGAAAATTTTATTTGTTTATTGTTATTTAGTCTTTTTAATTTTAGTGATGCTAAAGAAAGAACGACAGGCCCACATCATTCAGCAAATCAATATTCATAATAAGGTATTATCATCTGATCTATCCGTACAACTCAATGTTTCCGAAGATACAATAAGAAGAGATTTGCAGGAATTGGATGAAGAAGGAAAACTAACGAAAGTGCATGGTGGTGCTTTGTCTAAATCCTTTCATTTTGAGTTAGAAAAAAACATTATTTATTCGCAGCCCGAAAAGAAGATCATTGCCGATAAAGCGATCTCCCTGATACAAGATGGAATGTTTGTAGTATTATCCGGCGGTACGACCATCATTGAATTGGTGCAGGCATTACCCCATGATTTAAATGCAACCTTTATTACGGTAAGTCTGCCTACAGCCCTGCAATTGCTGAATCATCCGAACAGTGAAGTGATCTTCTTGGGAAACAAACTTTCTAAGGCAGCTCAGATTTCGGTAGGGGCGGAAGTGATCTTACGCTTAAGTGAGATAAGAGCCGATCTGTGTTTTTTAGGCACCAATAGTATTGATGCCGAAAGAGGAATCACTGATCTGGAATGGGAGGTGATCGAAGTGAAGAAGGCCATGATCAAATGTGCCAAGAGAACTGTATCCTTAGCCATCTCCGGTAAATTAAATACAGTACAGCGATTGAAAGTTTGCGGAATAGAAGCCATCGATACTTTGATCACTGAGTTAGCACCAACCGACCCGATCCTGGAACCCTATCGTCAAAAGGGAATGAAATTGATCTAAGCTATTTTACATACAGCCGCTTCGTATCTTCTTCGGGTCAAGTCCATTAATTAGTGGACTTGACCCGAAGAAATCTAAAAGAAAATGCGAAGAAATTAAGGCTGAACGCCTTCTTTATCTAATAGCAATTAGACAATAAAATAATATCAATAACC
>CAIMKO010000330.1 GCA_903841915.1 uncultured Chitinophagaceae bacterium
CTCGGTCAGGCCCTCTATGCGAATCCCGCACAGGCCCGGTCGCGTTCTCTTGAGACGGTAGCGGCGATTTCTACATTGGCTGAGGTTTCTGACGAGCAGTTTCTCGAGCGTGCGCTAGGACTCATGCTTCATCAGGTTGAACGAGATGGCCGCTGCTCTTTCATTCAATCCGATCTTATTGATCTGCTGAAAGAAGAAGCGTACCACATCATATAAGGGCAATCCTTTGAATCCGGGAATGATGATCCTTTTGCTTTCTTTAATAATAAAAGCAATGGGCGGTAATTTATATATGATGCGTTCAAATTTTGTCACTATTCTTCCACTTGTTGTTTTTCTTGTTTTTTTGCCATGTAAATATCCAGGGCCTTCTGATATTCTTTCGCGTATTGATTGTGTTCTGCAAAATTATTGCTGAAATGATGGTAACCGCTGAAATCGCTTTTGGCAACAAAGAAAAGATAATCTGTTTTGGGTGCAGTTAAAACAATATCGATGGTTTTTGGCGAGGGCGTACAAATAGGCCCGGGCGGCAATCCCTTCTTTTTATAGGTATTGTAAGGAGAGGGATTGGTCAAATATTTCTCATAGATTCGTGTCAATGTAAAATCTTTCATGGCGAACTTGATGGTAGGGCAAGCCTGCAATGCCATATTCTTATTCAGTCTATTGATATAAACACTGGCGATCTTGTATCTGTCATCATCTTTATTGGTCTCTTCTTCTACAATCGATGCTAGGATATAAGCGTCTACCGGACTAAAACCAATTTCAGTTGCTTTTTTGATCCTGTCATTTTTACTCCAGTAGCTAATATTGGCTTCAAATAATTTGTTGAATATTTTTCTCAACGGTGTATTCCAGTAAAAGCTATACGTGTCGGGAATGATCATCGTAAATACATTATCCGGATTTACGTTATAAGGTTGTAATGAGTCGGTAGAATTCAGGAACTGCATTACTGTTACCGAATCACTGGCAAAACTTTTGCTGATCAGTTTAGCAAGGTCTTCTTTCAATCTCAGTTTATTGATCACCAAATTGAACTGCGCCTGATGATTGTTCTTCAGCATCCGCGCTATATTCAGCATACTTGTTCCTTTCTTCACTTCATATTTACCGGCTTTGAGTTTATCCCAAACATGCAGTTGTGAGGCCGCTACAGAAAACAGCATGCTGTTCCTGACGATATTTTTCTGATCAAGCACTTCCAGTACCGAAGCCTGATCTGTCTTGCCTTCTTCGATCACAAAGTATTTGCTTTTTTCTTCGAATGCAGTGCCTGAAGAAAAAAGCATCCACGCAGAAAATGCGGCAACTGCAAGAATAGCCAATAGGAGGAATGTAAAGAATCGCTTCATAAAACGTCAAGTTAAAATAAAAAACCCTGTCTGCAAATTACAGACAGGGTTCATTATGGATCAATGAAATTATTTTCCGTTTTGTTGCGTTGCCGGAACTGTATTAGCAGGTGCGCTTTGAACAGGAGCAGGGGCGGTATTACTTGTATTTACTTTTTGTAAAATAGAAGTATCAGGGCCTTTTGTACTGCCTTTGAAGATCAAAGTAGAGAAAACTGCCAGCAAGGCAATAATGGATGCAAATAACCAAGTTCCTTTTTCCAGAACATCGGTTGTTTGTTTAACCCCCATGATCTGGTTGCTGAAACCGCCAACATTGCCGGCCAATCCGCCACCTTTCGGGTTTTGCACTAATACAATAAACCCTAAAGCTACACAGGCAATCACGATCAATATCACAAATAAGATAGTCATACTACATTCCTTTTAATTGTTGAATTTTGGCGGCAAAGTAAGAGGATTTTTCAGGATCTAAAAAACTTAATTTAATATACAACTGAACAGCCTTATCAATTTTGCCTTGTTTCACAAAAACTTCTGCCATTGTCTCAGTCGCAATTTCCTTTGCTTCGTTCGATGTTTGAGCAATACCCTGAATGGCTTTTTCCAGTTCAGGATCGGTTCCCAGGTCTTGCGGATTGGGACTTACTGTCTTCATTTGCTTCAACCAGTCTGTAAACTTCAATAACTGTTTGGTCAACTTATCCTGTGGAAACTGGGTAAGATCGGCCTTAATACCCTGCGATGCGAAATAATCAATGGTGTAATAAGGTTCCATTTCAAAGTCGAGCTTTGCATTTTCTTCTACAGGCTTTTTGAAATTGGAAACCTGATTGGAAAGCAGAGAAGCATATTTTTCCATTTGATTCTCGGAAGGATCA
>CAIMKO010000331.1 GCA_903841915.1 uncultured Chitinophagaceae bacterium
GAACATCCAAAAAGAAGACAACACAAAAAACAATAAGCTGACTGCAAAAAAAACATTCAAAAAGAAGAGAGGTTCTTTGGTGGAGGCTTTATGTAGTTTAGTAAGCTTTGCTATAAATGCCGGCAATTCTTTAGTAGTATATTTTGCAGCACCTGTTGCTTTATCATAAGTTCCTTGTTTGAAACTAATGATACCGGCTTCTTCTTTATCGATCTTCAGATCTTTCATTTTAAGCTCTTTGCCCAATTCTTCAATTGTAAGATTCGGCTTTAGTTGTCTTTCATTCTGTTTTTCTTTTTTCAGGAAATCAGTATCCCTGAAGATCAGCACAATTCCGCTTAAAGAATAAACCGCCATGATACCTGCTAAAAAATAACCCAGATATCTGTGATATACTCTCATATTGTTATGCACGTTGTTCTTGCTCATTGTATTGCTTTGTTTTTTTAATAATGCTGCTTGCGACTTTCATAAAACCGGGTCAATATCCTTAATATTTCATTGCTGACCAAAGTACTGGCTATTATTTTATTGTTTCCTCCGGATGGATCGGTGCAAACAAGATAGCACAACAGATCTGATTGAAATTTTAAAAAGAGAGAAATCCTGTTTTCATTTCCCTAATGCTAATCTTATACAGGCAACAAAAAACAAATTCACAGTATCTATCTATCGGCAAATAATTTAGATACTGATTTAAACTATTGTTTGCTGCAAACGTCTTAAAAAAGAAGCCTATGAAAAAAATAATTGTTGCAGTAATCGCCGCTGCATTATCGTTGACACTGTTGTCGTCGTGTTCTGCTGTCAGAAAAAATAGTTGTCCTACAACGGATCGCCGGTATTTTATGAAACACCCCGAATAGTTACTAGCACTAATGTAAAATTTTCGAATCACAGAGGGTTATATAAAGGGGAGCGAAGCCAAAAGCTTCGCTTTTTTTATTTGTCAAATTCTTTCAATCTTTCCATACCGCTTGAAATAGGATATTCATTAGCATCAGCCCGAAGTGGGAAGGGTGTAGATGTAAAATTGCGATATGATATCGGATTGAGTGAAATGATCGCTACATCGAATTACGGATCTACCAAGGGTTCAACCATTCAACTCTTTTGTCTTTTTCTTTTATCAAGTCAAAATAATAGCATCCAGCATTGGATGAGTGAATGGGAAGGTTTGCTCCATTTGCTGTTTAAAAAAATACAACTGTGTTACCAAATCATTAACGCATTATTACCATAATGTTATCTAATCGTTAGCTGATTATTAAATCAAACTGTCGTAACATTAAATAGGGTCCTGACTGATAGTTTTGCCACAAATCAAAACTAAATGAAGTCATTTTACATTCGAAGATCATTATTGCTACTGGTTCTGTTCATCTCTTCCTTCAGCTTTGCGGGTACCATCAAAGGAAAAGTGACCGATGCGGTTACCGGAGAGCCTTTAGTAGGTGCTTTGGTTAAACTGGAAAATTCTAAATTTTCAACTTTTGTTAAATTAGATGGTAGCTATAGTCTGGCTAATATTCCCGCAGGTACCTATACTATTACGGTAAGCTATTTGGAATATAGTATAAAAGGGAAAACAGTAACAATAGCTTCAGAAACAGATATTAAGAATATTGATTTTTCTGAGAAATCAATCATTAATACACTTTCTTCAGTTACAGTTTCCGCAAGCAGTTATAAAGAATCAGATAGGGGGGCAAGGCGTATAGAAAAAATTGCTGATCCTATCATCAATGTACTATCCACAAAAACACTGCAATTATTACCTGATATAACTGTTGCCAATGCTTTGCAAAGAGTAAGTGGTGTAACTGTTGAAAAGAGCAGTTCAGGCGAAGCTCGATACCCCATCATTCGCGGAATGGAAAAAAGATATATCAATACATTGGTGAATGGAATCAAGATCCCGAGTCCGGATAATAATAACCGATTTATTCCATTGGATCTCTTTGCTTCTGAGTTATTAGAAAGATTAGAAGTAAGTAAGAGCCTCACCCCTTCCATGGAAGGTGATGCTATTGGTGGAACTATTAATCTGGTAATGAAAGATGCACCCGATGACCTGTTACTGCAAGCGAATGTTGCCATAGGCTACAATAATATCCTGAATGGTCAGCCTTATCAGAAGTTTGATAAAGGCAGTATGAACAAACAGTCTCCTGCAGAAATAAACGGGAGTACTTATGTTGCTGTCCCCAAAGATTTTTCTGTAGCCCATCTTAACTATAGCACCAAATCATCACCGGTAAATACAACCTTAGGCTTAACGGTTGGGGATCGTTTTGGGAAATTCAAACAGTTTGGTTTTGTTGTTTCGGGAAGTTATCAAAATTCTTTTCGTGGTACCACTTCTAACTTCTTTTTACCTGCATCACAACCTGGTTTAAATAATGTTCCTTTATTTTCAGATCTGCAATTGCGCAATTATTCCGTACAAAGTAAGCGTACAGGTTTAAACGGAAAGTTGGATTACCATATTAATAAGAACAATAAAATCTCTTTGATCAATACTTTTGTACGGTTAGATGATTATCAAACCCGTATTGTTTATGATACTGTAGCATTGAATTCAGTAGTTGATAACTGGCAAAGAAGTACTTGGCAATATCAATCCATCTATAATACCACTTTACAGGGGTATCACAAATTGACTTCATCAACAATCGTGGATTGGAGTTTGGTTTATTCAATTGCCAATAACCACGTTCCCGATCAAACACAATTCATCCATGAGTATGCCATTGTGCCTACCAGTTTAACAGCCGATAAGTTGCAGAAAATGTCTCGGATCTGGTCGCACAACAGCGATCAGGATTATGCTGCTTATTTTAATATTACAAAAAATACAAGCCTTTTTAAAAGAACAATAGAAGTTAAAGCAGGTGCCTTATTAAGGAGCAAGAAAAGAGAAAATTTTTATAACTCTTACAGCTTAGACCCTACATTAGGAGAAGTATATACCAATATTAATAATGCAGTTTTTATTTTCAACCCTGCCAGTTCAGGTATACCTAATGTTTCGGGAAATAATTACAATTTTAAAGAAGATATAACGGCCGGTTACCTCCAAGGTAAATGGCAACTGACCAATAAACTGGAAGTATTAGGTGGTGTAAGAATCGAATACACCAATCAGCATTATGAAACCAAATTACCGGCAGATGTGTCGGCAAGATCAGGCACTATCAGTTATAGCGATATTTTGCCAAGTGCTCAATTCAAATATGCCATTAGTAAAAACCAAAACTTGAGGTTGGCTTATTACAAAGCTTTGGCCAGACCTGCTTTTGCTGAAATGATTCCTGATGGTCCCGACGGTGAATTCTTTAAACAACAGGGCGATCCCATACACTTAAAACATTCTTTTGCAGATAATTTAGATCTGCGCTACGAATTATATTCAAGAAGTGCCGATCAGGTTTTATTAGGCGTGTTCTATAAAAACATTAATGATCCAATTGAAATTTCAGCAGTAAAACCACAGGGTGTGAATAGTCTTTACCTGCAACCGGTAAACAATGGTACGGCTACTAACTATGGTTTTGAAGCAGTGGTTACAAAATACTTTGGAGCCTTTGGTATTTCTGCAAATTATACCTACACACAATCAAGTATTACAGATAGCGTGGGGTATTCTTTTAGAAATGCA
>CAIMKO010000332.1 GCA_903841915.1 uncultured Chitinophagaceae bacterium
ACAAATAATCAGTGAGTTTAAGGAATCAAGTGAAAAAGTATTTGCGATCATTAAGCACACGAATGTTTGCGGTATTGCTGCAAGAGCTTCTGTCAAAGACAGTTGGGATGCGGCTCTGGCAGGTGACCCTGAAAGTGCTTTCGGAGGTGTCTTGGTTTGTAATGGAACAATTGATGCTGCAACTGCCAATGCCATCAACGAGATCTTCTTTGAAGTATTGATCGCACCGGCATTCGAAGAAGATGCTTTGCAAATCTTGAAATCTAAAAAGAATAGGATACTTCTCCAAATGGTCAATGGTCAATGGTCAATAGTCAATAGTCAAAGAAAATCTTTATTGAACGGAACATTGGTTCAGGACAATGATAAAGGAAATTATACTGACTGGAAAGAAGTAGGCGGCAGAGAAACGACCGAATCAGAAAAAGAGAACCTGATCTTTGCCAATCTGATTTGTAAACATTTAAAGAGCAATGCTATTGCACTAATCAAAAACAAACAGTTAGTGGGTAAGGGCTGCGGACAAACCTCCCGTATCGATTCTTTGCGTCAGGCAATTGAAAAAGCAAAGCAATTTAATTTTGATCTCAATGCTGCTGTATTAGCGAGTGATGCATTCTTTCCATTCAATGATTGTGTGCAGATCGCACATGAAGCAGGTATTGATGCATTCATTCAACCGGGCGGTTCTATCAGGGATAAGGACAGTATTCAATATGCTGTTGAAAATAAACTAGCCATGGTGATTACGGGCATGCGGCATTTTAAACATTAGGAATGTTGTAAGTATTAAGTTGTATGTTATAAGTTTAATATAACAATTGCTTATTACTTACAACTTATAACAATAGACCTTTCATGACACTCAGCACAAAACAAAAAGCTTATATCGCATTAACCGCTACCAGTATCATCTGGGGCACCACATGGGTTGCGAGTAAGATGGCTGTTTTAAATGCACCGCCCTTAGAGGTTTCTGCGATCAGGCAATTTGCGGCGGGATTGATCTACATAATTTTTTTTACGCTGAAAGGTCAGCCCTTGCCCAGTAAAAAACAATGGCCTACTTTATTGGTCATGTCTTTTTTCCTCCTGATCATTGCCAACGGATTCGCTACCTGGAGCATGAAATATTTATCAAGCGGATTAGCGGCCTTGATCGCAGCATTGTATCCATTGTTTGTAGTGATCATTGAAATGATCTTCTTCAAAACAAAAAACACTGTTGCTACTTTTATAGGCTTGGTTCTTGGATTGGCAGGAATTTGTGTTGTATTCTACGACAATGCTTTTCATCATAACAGTGGTGATTATTTATTTGGTGTGATCTTATCTGTTGTTGCTATGCTGTCCTGGGGTATTGGTACCATCTTCGTAGCCAGGAATAAATTAGACATCAATCCCTATTACGGTATGGGCTGGCAAATGATGCTGGCGGCTCCATTCATTTATTTAATGTCTGTTGGTACGGGAAAAAATATTCCGCTTGCTGCAATACCCATACAAACATGGCTGGCCATTGCGTATTTGGTGTTGATCGGTTCCTGTATCGCATTTGTTTGTTTCATTTATTCCATGAAACAATTACCTGCAGCCATTGCCTCATTGTATGCCTATATCAATCCCATTGTGGCGATGATCGTGGGGTTCTTTTTATTAAGCGAAAAACTGACCATCAATATCTTGATCGGAACAGCCATAACCATTGTAGGCGTATATCTCGTGAACCACAGTTTGAAGGAAGTACATACCACAGAGCCAATCGAAAATGAGATCTAACTTATTGTTTCTTTAATTAGGTCAAGCGAAATCGTAAAGTTGTGAATTCTTTTTTTCTTAAGTATTCTGTCATAATACCCAATCTTTAAATCTACAGTCCCATCATTATTTTCTTTAAAAGAAATATTATCTCTGGCTGCATAAATATCCTTGAGGATAAATAAATGATGAACAGGCACTTCATCAAACTCAGAAGTAGTGATATAAATATTATCAGATACTTCATCATTCCCTTTTATCTTGGCGCTTCCGCCAGGATTAGATACCACAAATAGTTGGATGAAAAAAGTATGCGCTTCAAACTTCTTATTTTCAACAATATGATTCAATATATAACTCAGACTTGAATCTTTGCTGATCTTAAAACTAAATTTCTCCTGGGCTTTAATATTTGTAACAATGAATAGTAATAGAATGAGTTGAACTTTCCGCATACAATTATTTTGATTTGAAATTGCTAAAATTCTTCTTCAAAAATTCTTCATACATCTTTCTCCATGTAATCCACTGTGGTTGCTCCGTTAAAAAGTGGTTGTGAAATAATGGGATGAATTCTCCGTTTACCGATCTCACCATATCAAAATAGTATTGTAATTCTTCGGCCGTTTCCTCAACAGAATATTTTTGTTCAAAAACAGAAGTCGCTTCCATAAAGCAAAAAGGATGTAATAACAGA
This sequence comes from uncultured Chitinophagaceae bacterium, assembly GCA_903841915.1. Classification (GTDB taxonomy): domain Bacteria; phylum Bacteroidota; class Bacteroidia; order Chitinophagales; family Chitinophagaceae; genus CAIQDX01. The sequence continues at coordinate 2,456 of CAIMKO010000332.1, forward strand.
TCTGTTGTTTCATTCTTCTCCAGATCAAACCAATAAAACGGTAATGTATAAGAAGCCCTGAAACCATTGATAGCGCCATATCCCATCGAATACTCCTCTTTTATTCCTACATCAATCAGCCTCCTGAATGTTTGCGGAATAGTAAATCGCAAATAATGTTGACGGCTTTTTGTTATTTTATGCTGAGTTGT
>CAIMKO010000333.1 GCA_903841915.1 uncultured Chitinophagaceae bacterium
AATCACAACAAAGCAATAGATAAAAAATGGGATGGGCATCCACAATGCAGATAAAAAATAAGCCGGCGGGCAGGCTATACTAAATAGCCAGAAAATAATGCTTAATTCTTTTTTGATTGCATCGATTCTTTCTAATTGTGAAAACAATAAACCCATACCTGCAAAGAAGAACCAACCATTATATTGAAAATGCAGGAAAAAATAAACAGCGGCTAATTGAAAATTTTGATTCGTGATCTTGGCAGCCATTATATATGCGAGTGAAAAAGCTCCCAACGATGAAATGACATTAAACAGTAAAGCCGCCTTATACCATAGAAAACTGATTTGCTTATGTTTAACCTCATTTAAATCCTTCCAGAATTTTATTGCGAAAAAATAGGAATTGATAATCGACAATGTAGAAAAGCTGATTGAAATAAGTCCATAACCCTGCAAAGGGAAACTGAGTAACATGCCATAAGCTGTAAAGAGATTTCCGAATAAAAGTGTTCGGTATTGTTTAAAGACAATTTCGCCTTTATATTTTGAAAGATGATGAACCAACAAAACCATCAATGCCTGTGTGATCCAACCGGAAAAAGCAAAATGCGAATGACCATGTAATAAATGTTTCTGATCTATAAAAGGGAGTGAAAATGCAATTTTATACCGAAGAATAACTCCGATAGAGGCTACAAGCAGTAAATTAAAGATTGAAATTCTCAACCAATTTCGCAGAGAAACATTCATGCTGTTTATTTGGTCGCAAATTAGAAACAGCTAAATACAGACTATATGATTGTAATCATAGCTAACAATATACTTTGCCTTTGTCTATCACAAGTTCACCTTTTTCATGCATGTGACGCATAGCTCGGATCACTGTTTCTACCCTTAACCCTGTCATATCAGCTATTTGTTGACGTGTAAGTTGTAACTGATTGCATTTAGGACAGAAATTCTTATTTTCTTTTTTGAGATAATTTATCAGTGCAGCTATTCTTGCTTCGGGGGCATGATAGGCAATTGATTTAAGGATCAGAAATTTAAACCTCAATCTCTTTGCCAATTGCTTACTGAATGAAAAATGGATATCGAAATTTTCTTTCAGTAGTTGCAGGAATGTTGGTTTTGATAATCTGATAACGACCGCGTCTTCATCGGCGATCGCTGTAGCAGCATATTGGCCATCATCAAACAAGGGCATTTCGCCAAAACATTCGCCTGGTTCAACAATAGTTTGAATAAATTCTTTCCCTTCATCATCAATATTTACCCATCTGATACTACCACTGACTAATTGATAGTAAAATGAACATTGATTTCCTTCTTTGTAAAGAATTTCCCCGGCGGCAACTTTTTTATAAGCGGCGCCCCAGGCAAGTAAAGTATCAATATCAATCATCTCAGTCATGAGAATAAAGTAATTAAAGTTATGAAGATTGAACGAATCTATTTTTTATACAAGACCTTATTCATGATAATGGTCATGTTTTAGTTTCCTACGATTAAAGGCTTACCGGTAATGCCCTTCATTGGTGTTATAAACATTAATATTTTTCTTTCCCGGTTATGATTACACGCATAAAATGCCGAATGGGGGTTAGCTAATCTTGTGCAATCAATTATAAATAAAAAATATAGTCGCATGAAAAAAGTTCTGGTAATGATTTTGGTAGTGGTTACTGCCTATGCTTGTGGAAATCAAAATGGCGGATCGTCTGCGAAAGCGCCGGGAAGTGAAGCAACAGCTAACGATAATCCGT
>CAIMKO010000334.1 GCA_903841915.1 uncultured Chitinophagaceae bacterium
CACTTTATAAGGAAGGCTGAAGTCAATAGAATTTGTAAGTGTAGACATAGTTATTATTTTTTATGGAGGCAAAGATAAAAAACAGAATAAACAAACAACAATCTAATTAAATTTGGAACAGAATGATACAATTGACTATTTTTAAAGAACAAATAACCATAAACGCATGGCAAAAGCAGGAAAAACAGAACAATCCACTAAAGAGCATTTGTTAATGGATGAAACCGATCTTTCTATTTTGAAATTACTGCAGCAAAATGCAAGGGCAACGGTGAAAGAAATTGCCGATAAAGTTCACCTGAGTACAACACCCGTTCATGAAAGGATCAAATGGATGGAAAAGACGGGAGTGATCAAGCAATATGCAACACTGGTGGATCATTCAAAAGTAAAGAAGGGATTGATGGTGATCTGTTATGTTTCACTGAAACAGCATAATAAGAATGCAGGATCAAAATTCATTAAAAGTATCCTCGAATTGAATGAAGTGATCGAGTGTTACAATATTTCGGGGGAGTTTGATTTTATGTTGAAAGTGGTTGCCGAGAGTATGGATGCTTATTATGACTTTCATGTGAACAAACTAAGTCAGGCAGAAAATATAGGGCATGTGCAGAGTGTATTTGTAATGGGAATCATTAAGCAAACACATGTATTGGTTTATTAAAGATTTGAGATTTGATATTGATAATTTGTGATTACTGCCAACAATTTCAAATCACAAATTTCAAATTATAAATCCTTCTCCATCACATAATCATTCATATAGAAATCGTGCCCGAGATCGATATCATCTTCTTTGATGATCACAAAGCCCATCTTCTCATAAAATAGGAGTGCCTTGTTATGTCGGTTCACATTGAGCTGTAATTTTTTAGCACCAAGTGCCTTAACACGATCGATCACTTCCAATAATAAAACCTTGCCGCTGCCCTTTTGTTGAATAGTAGGCAGTACATAGATCTTTTGCAGTTTGTAGGTATGTTCTGCAATTAAATTATAAGAAGCAAAGCCAATGGCTTCTTGATTGAATTCGGCTATAAGAAAAGTATGTCCGCTTTTCATCTGTTCTTTCAATGAATTTTCATTGTAAAAGAGTTCAAGCATATAGTCCAACTGTTCCTGGGATAAGATGGCGCTGTATGCAATAGGCCAGGTGCTAAAAGCAATATACTGGATAGAAAAGATATCTTCAATTGTAGCAAGCCTTATTGAAATATGGGGATCCATTATTTTTTCTTTGAGAAATACTTTTTGTTCAGCCAGTGTGCAAGGTAAGCACTTCCTACACCAACTAAGGCACCTGCAATCACATCGGTGGGATAATGTTGCCCCAGGTACATTCTCGAATAGCCAACACTGGTGGCCCAGGCATATGCCGGTACTGCGATATACCACTTTTTTGTTGTGAGCAGGAGAGAAGTAGCTGTTGAAAATGCTAAGGAAGTATGTGCCGATGGAAATGAATGTCCTGATTCATAGGAATCGGGATGAATATCATTGGGGTACATTTCGTAAGGTCTGGGCCTGTTATTAATGATCTTCAAGCCTTCTGTAACAGCCGCTGTGATGACCAAAGCACCTGCTGTTTCATAAGCATTCATTTCGAGTTTATGATTATCTGTGATTAGGGCAACTGCAACCATACCCAATGGAACAGCCACTGCTATTGGTTCTGCAGTGGAAGAGATCGTTCTCCAGGTATTATTGGTCGGATATTGGGGATTAATATTCTTTAAAACATTGATATCCCAGGTCTGCGCATTCACTAACTGAAAAGCAAGACAGCACAACAGGAATAAAATGATTTTATTATTGTTTTTTATAGATAGCATCTTATAAATTGGCTAAGGATTCTTCAATGGTTTTTATTCTTGCTTC
>CAIMKO010000335.1 GCA_903841915.1 uncultured Chitinophagaceae bacterium
CACATACCAATAGATCATATATGGCAGAAGCAATAACACCGGCAATAACCAGGGATAAGCAAAGCTTGTATGTTGTAACCAGTTACTCAGCATCAGTCTTTCTTGGAAAATTGAAAATGATAAATAGTCTGTACAAATGTTTTGGCATCAAAGATCGCATCATCACATTCATTATTCGGCGGAATGAATTTGGCAAACTTCACTGCATCTGCCAGCCGCAATAATTGAAAAAAATGTATCAGCGTAGGCTCATTGCCTATTCTGCTTTTCAACATCAACATATACTCGTCTGTTGTTTTATTGGCAGAATAATTATTCAGTTGATGATCTGAATAATTTCTACAGATATTAATCAGTTCTGTATAAAATAATTTGTACTGTTTTTTTTCTACCAATCCTTTCGCCTGCAGGGCATCCAATTGATGCAATACATCTTTGATGCTGAATATTTTCGAAACTGACTTTGGCCTTAATTTTCTTTTGTTGAAATATCGTATCACTAAAAAAATAATGATCACCAAAACAATCACTGCGGCTGTAATTGATCCGATGAATAACCAATCCGTTTCCGGTTTAACTTCAATGATCTCTTTAAAATCGTGATAGTCTTTTAAGTTTGAAACATCCACCGGTAATACAGAAATGTTGATCGGCATCGCATTGATACTTAACTTCTCAGCAAAAGAAACAGTTATGGCAGGGATCTGCCATACACCCGAATCAAAAGAAGTAATGATTATTTTTTGCGAATAATTGATTGATCCTTCCGCAGAAATAGTATCAATCGGAAATCTTTTTACAATTTCCATATGATTAAAAGAATCCGGCAGATCAAACCAATGAGAGACATCTGCATTGGCTTTATCAATATCAGTGATCAATACTTTTAATTCGATCTGTTCACCAATTAATATTTTATCTCTGTCAACAGTAGCAGAGATTTTTTGTGAAAACAAATTTGAAGAGATGGCCAGTAATAAAATAAAGATGGAAACTTTCGCGAATCCAAACTTCCAACTCCCGACTAACAACTCCCGACTCTTTCTCATGCTCTTTTAATAAAAAATTGTTGAAGCGTTTTAACATAATCCTCTCCCGTGGCTATTTGCAGCAGATCAGCTCCTGCAGTCCGAAATACATTTTTGGCATCATTTTGAATTTTAGCAAACTGCAATTGGTAATTATACTTTGTAATTGCATCACTTGTATCTAACCAAATGTTCTTTCCGGTTTCCGGATCCTGTACCTGTACCAATCCGATATCAGGAAGTGTCTGATCATTTTTATCAAATACCTTAATACCGATCACATCATGTTTTTTTGCAGCCACCCGCAACGCTTCATGATAACCTTCATCGGCAAAATCACTCAGTATAAAAACAATGCTTTTATGTCTTGTGATATTATTCAAGAACTGCAATGCTTTTACAATATTGGTTTGCTTTGCTTTTGCCTGAAAAGTCAATAATTCGCGAACCATATATAATACATGTTCACGTCCCTTTGAAGAAGGAATGTATTTCTCTACCGTATCGGTAAAGAATATCAATCCTGTTTTATCATTATTGCTTAATGCACTAAAGGCAAGCACAGCACATATCTCAGTAATGAGGTCTTTCTTGCTTTGTGATTGTGTGCCAAATAAATTACTGGCACTTGCATCCACCAATAAAAAAACACTCAGTTCTCTTTCTTCTTCAAACACTTTGCTGTACGTACCGTTCATGCGGGCACTTACATTCCAGTCAATAAATCGAATATCATCCCCTGCACTGTATTCTTTCACTTCTTTAAAAGCCATCCCCTGTCCTTTGAACGCCGTATGATATTCACCGGTGAACAAATGATTGGTCAGCTTCTTGCTTTTTATCTGAAGCTCACGCACTTTTTTTAATATTTCTGCAGTAGTCATTATGGTACCTGAATTGTGCGGAGAATATCATCGATCAATATTTCTGTTGTCACATTTTCTGCTTCTGCTTCATAAGTCAAACCGATACGATGACGCAATACATCTTTTGCAATGGCTTTAATATCGTCCGGAATAACATAACCTCGTTTATTCATGAATGCATAAGTTTTTGCCGCTAAAGCCAGATTGATACTGGCCCTGGGCGAACCGCCATAACTGATCATGTTCTTCATTCGATCCAATCCGTATTGATCGGGATAACGTGTTGCAAAAACAATATCAATGATATACTGCTCGATCTTTTCATCCATATAGACCTGACGAACCAGATCCCTGCTTTCTAAGATCTCTTTTGTTGTAACAACTTTTGAAACCGATGCTGAAATAAGCCCCTGCACTTGCTGACGGATAATTAATTTTTCTTCATTTTTGTCAGGATAACCCACCACTACTTTCAACATAAAGCGATCTACCTGTGCTTCAGGCAAAGGATAGGTTCCTTCCTGTTCCAATGGATTTTGAGTGGCCAATACCAGGAATGGTTCTTCTAATTTATAGGTGTTTTCGCTAATGGTCACTTGCTTCTCCTGCATTGCTTCGAGCAAAGCACTTTGCACTTTTGCAGGGGCACGATTGATCTCATCTGCCAGTATAAAATTGGCGAAGATGGGACCTCGGCGAACAACAAATTCATTTTTTGACTGATTATAGATCATGGTACCTATAACGTCTGCCGGCAATAGGTCCGGCGTGAATTGTATCCTGCTGAACTTGCCATCCATCGCCTGTGCCAATGACTTGATCGTAAGTGTCTTTGCAAGGCCTGGTACGCCTTCCAACAATACATGCCCGTTACTTAAAAGGCCGATCAATAACCGGTCGACCATGTACTGCTGACCAATAATGACTTTTGCCAGCTCATTTCTCAAACGATCCACAAATTGGGAAGCATATTGGATACGTTGGTTCAATTCCTGAATATCTGGTGCTGTTTGCATGAACGAAATTTATTTTAGAACGGTGAATGTACAAAGTTGAGAGGATTGAACAGCATTGAATCGGGTGAATTGGGAATTTTTTAATGAAGTTGATACAATAAAAAATATCTTCGC
>CAIMKO010000336.1 GCA_903841915.1 uncultured Chitinophagaceae bacterium
AAAATTTGAGTCGATAGAATATTCTAAATTGAACTTCATTCAATACTTGCTCATGAAAAAATTACTTTTGGCAACAGCATTGTTGCTTGCCGCTAATACTTTCTGCCAAAATCTATACAAAGAAAAATATCGTCCGCAGTTTCATTTTTCTCCTGCAACCAACTGGATGAACGATCCCAACGGGCTGGTTTATTTTAATGGTCAATACAATTTATTTTATCAAAGCAATCCATTTGGAAATGTGTGGGGACATATGTCATGGTCTCATGCAGTAAGCAAAGATTTATTGCATTGGCAACATTTGCCGGTGGCATTGAGAGAAGAGAACGGTATTATGATGTTTTCAGGTTCTGCTGTGATCGATAAAAAAAATACGGCAGGTTTTGGGGCAGATGCAATGGTGGCGATCTACACCGGCCATACCGATAGTTTGCAAACACAAAACCTGGCATTCAGTAATGATGCAGGACGAACATTTATAAAATACAGCAAGAACCCTGTTTTGAATTTGCACAAAAAGAATTTTCGCGACCCCAATGTTTTTTGGTTTGAAAAAGATAATTGCTGGATCATGAGTGTATCACATCCCAATGAACATCAGATAGAATTCTATCGATCACAAAATTTGAAGGATTGGAAATCGTTAAGCAAGTTCGGTCCTATAGGAGATACGACTGCAGTCTGGGAATGCCCCGATCTGATGCAGGTTTCCGTTGAAGGAACAAACCAAAAGAAATGGGTTTTGTTCACTTCTCAAAATTCTACGATGCAATATTTTGTCGGAGAGTTTGACGGCACAAAATTTATCAATGAAAACCCTGCAACAAAGATCTTTAAGCAGGATTATGGAACTGATTACTATGCAGCGATCGCTTATCACAGTACCCTGGATAAAGAACCAATTACGATCGGCTGGTTAAATAATTGGAACTATGCAAATGAGATTCCAACATCACCCTGGAAAAGTGTGATGTCATTGCCCAGAAAATTAACCCTAAAAAAAGTAAATAACGAATGGATATTACTGCAACAGGTTATACCCTCATTTCAAACCTTACGAAAAGAAGCTGTTGTTTTTGTAAATAAAACTGTAAGCAAAGAGGAAACGCTTGGTTTTGCCGGACAGGTTTTCGAAATGGAATTAATGTTTCAACCACCCTCAACCGGTGAAAGTGGGATTAAATTAGCAGTTGGTAATAATCATTTTTTAAAAATAAGTTACGATGCGCAACATCAGCAAATGATCATTGATCGCTCACAAACGAATGCAGCATTCAGTAAAGTATTTGCTACTATTAATAAATCAGCAGCCCCCGTTCAATTAAAGAACGGCAAACTGAAGTGGCATATTTATTTCGATAAAAGTATTGTTGAAATCTATGTGAACGACGGAGAAACTGTGTTTACCACACAAATTTTCCCGGAAGAAAATGAAACCTATATTCAATTGTTCAACAGTGAAGGACAAGCAATATTCGATTATGTAAATTTTTGGAAATTGAAAAACACTTGGTAAAAAGTATTCGTTTCTCTTTTACCTATCTTTGCATTTCAAAAATAAATTCGTGTAACCCGCCTACCGGCAGGCAGGTTCGATTCAATTCGTGTATTTAAAAATTAGTTATGGCACAGTTCAGAAATTTTAAGATGGTGGATTATGTAGTGTATGGCAGGGGAAGTTTTAATCAACTTGATGAAATATTACAACCGCATCGTAAGAGCGAAGCGCCCATGATCTTTTTGATCGACCATTTTTTTGAAGGCAAACCTTTATTGAACAGGGTACCGCTTCACGGAAAAGATAAGATCATTTTTGCCGATTCAACATTTGAGCCAAAAACCAAACAGGTAGATGCTTTGGCACAACAATTAAAAGACGAATTTGGAACTGTAAGCGGTATCATTGGTATTGGCGGCGGTTCTGCAATGGATCTGGCAAAAGCCGTTTCATTGATGATGAATAATCCCGGCTCATCTGCAGATTATCAAGGATGGGATCTGGTTAAAAACCCCGGTGTCTATAAAGCCGGTATCCCAACTTTAAGCGGAACAGGTGCTGAAGTTTCCAGAACAACAGTATTAACCGGACCAACAAGAAAATTGGGAATGAATTCCGATTTTACTCCTTTCGATCAGATAGTTTTGGATCCTGAATTAACGAAGAACGCACCGGTTAACCAACGTTTTTATACTGGTATGGATTGTTATATCCATTGCATTGAAAGTTTGCAGGGAACTTTTTTGAATGAATTCAGTAAAAGCTATGGTGAGAAAGCTTTGCAGCTTTGTCAGCACATATTTTTAGAGAAAAATGTTTGGGATGAAGATTGCGACAATAAATTAATGATGGCATCCTATGCGGGTGGAATGAGCATTGCATATTCGCAGGTGGGTGTGGCACATGCAGTAAGTTATGGATTGGGTTATTTACTTGGGACCAAACACGGTATCGGCAATTGCATTGTAATGAATCATTTACATGAATATTATCCTGAAGGTGTGGATGAATTTAAGCGTATGGTGGAAAAGAACAAAATTGAAATACCGGTGGGTATTTGCAAAGGATTGACAGATCAACAATTTGACACCATGATCAATGTTTCACTCGGCATGAAACCATTGTGGGAAAACGCCTTGGGTCCTGACTGGGAAAAAATAATTACAAGAGATAAATTAAGAGCCTTGTACGAAAAATTATAGACCAAAAATTAAAAAACCGAAGCAAATGCCTCGGTTTTTTAATGCACTTAACTTCTGAATTTCTGTTTAGCTTTTGTTGTATTACTCAATTGTACATTTTTATCCATGAACAACAATCAGATAGTTTGAATAAAACTCGCAGCTCATAGCTAAATGCTCATAGCTATTCTATGATCTTTTCAATATGTGCTAATTTTCCTTCAGCATTAATTCCTTCCAACACAACTCTCAGCCTTTTACTAATATCGTTATTATAAAATTCCAATTGCACTTTATGGCTCTTTGCATTGGTTAAAACGTATGGATTCCAGTATAGGGTTGTTCTTGCATCAGGGGCAAAACTCTTGACAGAATCGCTATAGTTAGGCGAAAAAAATTCCTGGTATTTTGTATAGCCTATCAATAATTTTTTTTCATCAACCGTATTAAAGGCTTCCTTCCTTTCATCACCTTTTTTCGTGTAGACAGCAATGGCACCTCCAAAACCACCTCCCGGTGCTCCCATGAAAGGCGTATTGAACACTTTGATAAAAGCGATCTCCGACATTGGAATGTGGATCAACGCATCCATATCAACAGTCATTTCGTTCAAATAAAAATAAGGGACTTCTCCGCGCAATGTAACATTATAAGTAGCAGACGAGGCTGAAACAGTTTGAACGGGTGCAACATCAAGACCCGGAACCCTGCTTTGCAAATACCTGAATATATCAATATAGGTATATGCTATAGGGTCATTAATAATATCTGCCCTGTACCTCGACTCAAATGCAAATACACCGGAAGTATATTTTTCATCATCTACATCCAACTTTGTCTTTGGTTTCATTCTTGAAATAACGGTCACATCATTTAATGTGGTGGTGCTTCTTATTTTTTCAAGCCTTTTTTCTTCATCAATGAAAAATTGTTCTCGAACATATTGGGCAGAATCAAATTGCAACAGGGATTCTCTATTGAGTGATTTTATATAAGTATGTGGCGTAGAAAATAGATTGGTTCTAAAATCAATGCTTGTCTTATCTGCTAGATTTTTTTGTTTGAAACTGTAATACACATTTATCGTATCAAAAAATACAAATCCGCTTTTTGAAAAATTTCCATTCTGTTCGATCGGAACCGGTATGATTTGTCTGCTCGAATCTCTTCCCAACAAGATCAGTGTAACAAAATCTTTTTCTTCCACATTTCTGAAAGCTCTGCCCTTTGCGGTTCCGCCTATTTCAATATAGTCGCTGTCTCTGGGATAGTTGATCACAGGGAGTTTCGCATCAACCATATCATCCCATTTAAATCTTCTCCATCCATGCGTTAGCATTACCAGGTCTAAAAAATGCTTGCTGCTGTCTCCTTTATTTTCAAAATAGAAGGATGGATTCGGGATCTTCCCTTTTATATCGCTGCATAATAAAAATTGAGAAACGATTGAATTCCTTTCCTGTAATAATCCCGCGTCAGTCACCGACAGCGACATATTTGCAATAACTGAATCTGTAACATCTATCTCTATGATGTTCTTATCTCTTTTATTTTCACCTTTTAAGATGGTATTGATCTTCGGACTGAATTGATACTGCTGATTATTTACAAACACGATTCTTTCTGCAACAGGCTGCCATGATGCATTGAATAATGTTAATTGCAAAACACCGGTTGGATAATCGGTAGTATTTATTTCTGTCAATGCAAAACTTCTGTTCTCTAAATTTATTTTTGATTTAGAGAATACCTGCTGATTCATGTGCGCCAGCAAATACAGAGTTTTTAAATTCTCTGATTTGATATCAGATCTCTGAATGCCAACCAATAATTTTTTGTTTAGTGATTGGGCTTGAATAACAGCACCGCTTTTTTTAATAGCGGGCAAAGCTTTATATCCCGGGATTCCGAATTGATCGGTCCAGAAAATGAAATAATTTTCGTCCGCATTTATTTTATCA
>CAIMKO010000337.1 GCA_903841915.1 uncultured Chitinophagaceae bacterium
AAAACATTTTATATTCTGGATGAACCCACAACTGGCCTGCATTTTCAGGATATCAAATTATTGATGGATGTTGTCAATAAATTGGTTGACAGAGGTAATTCTGTTCTCATCATCGAACATAATATGGATGTAATAAAACTCGCAGATCATGTTATTGATCTCGGTCCTGAAGGCGGCGATGGCGGCGGCAGGATCTTATTTGAAGGCACGCCGGAAGAAATGATCAAGAATAAAGAAAGTTTTACAGCAAAATTTTTGAAAGAAGAATTGGTGTGAATGTGGATTTGGGTGCATTAAAATGATTTTGCAAATAGATTTTTAGCAACGCTACTGTTGTGATCAGCAATTGTTGATCTATTACAGGTAACGCATAAAATTAAATGTAGGAAACTGATCCAATTCTAATTGCAAAGCTGCTTGGGTATTATTGACTAGCAGCAAATTGTTGTGAAGAAATGGAGTTGAACCCTTCTTGATAGCTGCCAGCGATCTTTTTATAGTCAAACCTTGCTGTATATTTTTTAGCAAAAAAAGTATTTAACCAAAATGCTTTGCAACTAAGTATACTCGGCTCTGTAAATAAAAAATCCGGAAGCAAATGATACCATCGGTAACCATGTTCATAAAAATGATTCCTGCATTTATTTGCCATTCCCAATTCTTCTGCTGCAACCATGGCAGCATCACGCTGGCAACGTGATTGGATAAATGGTTTTAAGATCCTGGGTTGAAAACCGCGGACAAAAAGATGATCTTTTATCAATTTGTAATTCTGAAAACGCGAATAAGCATCAAATTGCGGGAAGAAAGGTGCAATGCCAAAAGGAATGAGGAGAATCATTTTCAGGAATAGATTTCCGTCCGTCAGCCAATCTCCAATCCTGTATGAGCGAAATAAAAAAATCAATAATGCTATTTCAAGTAAAGTCATTATATGTAGCAGATAACCCACTTTTAAATAAGAAATAGCTTTGGAACGAATGATCATCTTGACTGTTAATTATTTAGAAAGATATAAAATAATATGCTGCAAATAAAAATTATGCGATCTAATAATCAATCAGCAGGGAATATAATAGCAATCATCTATTTGGCATGAAGATCGATTTGTGGGCTAAAACTGGCTAAATAATATGCTAAGGCTGGAAGACCATTGTGATAACATTGATGCCCTGATTGGGTCCTTAAGGATCCTATCTGTTTAGGTGGATAGATCACATGTGTTCAATGCCGAAAAGCAGCTTTCTCTATCCTCAGGAATTACAGATGAAACTACATTTTATTTAAAAATCTTGGAAGAAGAATACTATTGATTTGCTGTCAATGACTGCACAAACAGGGGCTAAATAGGAGAAATGACTACAAGATTAAAACAATATAAACTATATAAATTCTCTGAGTTTATATTTCACTTTGCTTAAGAAATAAACGACAAAGCGTTTTAAATGAAAATCAGTTTTACACCCGCCTTTTTAAGGACCACTATCGTATCAGTACTAATGATATCGCAGTTCTATGCAAATGCACAGTATCATTATTTGGGTGCTTATTATACTGATGGCACACCCAAATATTTAGCAGTTCCGGGCGATACAGTTGCTGTAAGTTTCAGAGCCAATATTTCAGCAACATTACCGGAATATCGTTCAGTTCCTGTTTATAATCCTCAACTGATTTCAGATGGCAGGACAGAGACCATTTCTGTAAAATGCCCCTCTGATATCTGGGTAACATTTGTTGATGAAGGGGCTTCTTATCAAAATGTTTTGGGTTATTATACATATCCAACCGATACAGCTTTACTTGTAGCTCCTGCATCCAATAAGATCAATATTATTTTTCCCAATGCGTCTAAGAGTGGGTTTGGTGGCGGATTAAATCCCGGCGATAAAGTTTATCTGGGAAAATTTCCACCCAATACTTCCATCGGATTTGTATTAATGGCAGATGGTTGGAGTTATTCAAGCCAGGCTGCAACATCAGGCAAATGGGTTTTATATTCTGATTCAAGATTCAATCCTGAAGCAGATACAACACTGAAGAAACACACGGTGATGCTGCACGATACTGCCAGTGGAAGAATCGTGGTGGGCTTTGAAGATATTCGGCGTGATGGCCATGGCAGCGATCAGGATTTCAATGACGTGTTATTCTTTGCCACTGTATTGCCCGTTCCTTGTATCAATAAGTTAGACAGTATACCGGATCTTACTTCTGACGGGCATATTTCTTTTTCAGGGAATAGTGGTGGATTGGAAAGCAAAAGTTTAGGGGATGCCATCAGCAACCGGATATATCATAAAGCCATCAATAACCAATTGGGTGAATTGAATTATGAGCATCTTCAAAAGATAAATACTGCAGTAACACCAAGAAGTTTTGGAGTTGGTATAGGGGCATTAAAATTAAGTGATTTAATGCCTACTGCAATTCCTGATTCAGGAGTTGTAGGTTATATCACAACGCCAACAGATATTACATCCATCACAAATGCTGCAGATGTGGCTTCAGTTGATTTCATTTTCAACAAGCAATGTCGTGCTGCTGCATTTGCAACACAAACCTTGGGTGTGCTGTATGATCATACTAAACCTATCTGTGACAGACTAAAGGGCGCACAACTATTGGGTATGGACAATTTCACATTGAGCAGTTTCAATTTTGTTCGATATACATTATTGCAAGCGGATGGGAATATTGAATATAGTATGAGTTTCTCCATCGGTAAAAAAGCGGGAAGATCTAATTTCTCTTTCCAGTCAAATTGGTTGAATGCCGATTATACTGTAGAAGATACTTTATACAATTATCAGGTTTGGGGTGCAGCACCTTATTATTGCATTGATATGGCGCTGGAAATATTAGGCAAGTTCAATGCTATTATGCCTGTGCAACAGTTAAAAGCCAGTGTTGCATTCCCTTCCACATACATTGTTTCCGGGAACAGAGATGGAATGAACTTACATTTTTCTATAAAAAATAACAGCATAAACAGCAGCGGTTATTTTATCATTGAAGACAGGAGTAATGAAAGCAGTAAAACAACCAGTAAACGTACTGTTCCATTTACGATCGCTGCAAATACAACATCAGCAGTTACTATACCTGTAAATGATGCCTTGGAATCAACACTTACAATGTATATTAATAATAAACTGGTAGATGCTGTATTTATGTCAGATGGTGTTTGGGCAGCAGATCTCACGAATGCTAATGCGGGATTGAAGAATTTTACTGTAACCAATGATACGATCGAAAGAAATAACAGCGAGTTTGAATTTCATTTATTACGCAATGTTCAGATCAATGCAGTTACATCAAATTTTGTATCTGTTTATAAGCTTTTGAAAGGGGGAGGGGTTGCGCAAGATCTCGAAGGATTTAAAACTTTACGTTTAACTGCTGCTGGGGCTAGCGCCAACCTGCGT
>CAIMKO010000338.1 GCA_903841915.1 uncultured Chitinophagaceae bacterium
CTGTACGGCTAACATTTACTCCATTATAATAGTTTTTAGTACTGTTTGAACCGTAAAGAATCGGTGCATATGAAGCTAAAGGAGCTAATGGACCTGCAAATTGTGCTTGGTACTGTGCTAAGGTTGCGCCAGCGTTAATGGCAGCATCTAAAGCTCCCAATGGAGCACCTGCTGCAGCTGCTGCTGCTCTTACTGAATTGGCAACACCCTGCAGATTTGATGTTGTTTCATCACCATATACATTTACGCCATCGAAATTAGGATCTGTTTCTCTACCGCCCGGAATAACCTGGCCTAAAGGAGTACCTGTAGTACGAGAGTAATTGGCATTATTATTTGCTAACCAATCTCTTGCTTGTGTAAATTGAGCTCCGATCTTATAAGCAAATTTTTCGCTCACTTTTGTAGCATAACGAACACTCCAGTCATAATAAGCACCTACCGGACGTTCATAACTATCAATATGGTTTACACCTTGTTTGATCTGAAAACTTAATCCCTGATATTTGAAAGGGCTTTTACTGTTGATCAGTAAAGTACCATTCATACCACCCGGACCATATAATGCAGAAGAAGCACCTGACAGAAGCTCCATATTATCTACATCTAATTCAGTTACACCAACAATATTTCCCACAGAAAAGTTTAATCCCGGTGCCTGATTGTCCATTCCATCAACGAGCTGATTTAAACGAAGGTTACCACTTCCGTTAAAACCACGTGTGCTGACAGATTTAAAAGTTAAACTTGAAGCTGTGATATCAACACCTTTTAAATTACCGATGATATCATAATAACTTGGTGTAGCTGCATTTCTGATCGCTGCAGCATTCACTCTTTCAATAGATACAGGAGATTCCAGTATTCTTTCCGGAACACGTGAAGCTGATACAACCACTTCGTCACCCAAAGTGTAGGTAGGTAATACTTCAACATTTACGTCTTCTGTACTTCCTGTTACTGCAAGCTCTTTATCGGCAAAACCAACAGAAGAAAATACTAATGTAAAAGGGGGTTTCTGTGATGTTGTAAACTTAAAATCACCCTTATCATTCGTATAAGTACCGGTGGTACTTCCTTTGATTGTTACAGATACGGCTGATACAGCATCTTTTGACTTACTGTTCTTTACATTTCCAGATACAGTTGTAGACTGCTGAGCAAAGCTTGTAATTACGCTTATTACTAAGATAAACAGCAAGCTAACTGAGCTAATAATTCTTCTCATAGTGGCTAGTTTTATTTGAATTGTACAGCAAAATAGTGATTGTTATTTTTATGCAAAAATTTAATTTGTTCACAAATAAAGATTTCTTGTTAAGAAAAACTATTCTTTCAATGAATCTTTTATGAAACAAGGGTGTTACTTTGACTTATGGCAGCATTCCAACTCCCCGATCAGACTCATTTTTACAAAGGAAAAGTAAGAGACGTTTATTCCATTGGGAACGATTTATTGGTAATGGTGGCAAGCGATCGCATTTCAGCCTTCGATGTTGTTTTACCAAGAGCAATCCCTTTTAAAGGACAGGTTTTAAACCAGATTGCTGCTTATATGCTCAATGCTACCCAAGATATTTGTCCCAATTGGCTTTTAGATGTTCCGGCACCTAATGTAAGTATCGGAAAAAGGTGTGAACCCTTTAAGATCGAGATGGTGGTTCGGGGAAACCTTACCGGACATGCCTGGAGAACTTATTCGGAAGGAAAAAGAAAACTCTGTGGCGTTGCCATGCCAGAAGGGATGAAAGAAAACGACTATTTCCCATCCCCCATCGTTACGCCTTCCACTAAAGCGGCGGCAGGACATGATGAGGATATCAGTAAAGAAGAGATCATCGAACAAAAATTGGCTACTGAGCAAGAATGGGCCATTATTGAAAATTATGCTTTGCAATTATTTGAAAGAGGAAAGTCAATCGCCTCTAAACGCGGACTCATTCTTGTAGATACTAAATATGAATTTGGCAAGATCGGCGACAGTATTTTCTTGATGGATGAAATTCATACCCCTGATTCTTCCCGTTATTTTTATGCAGATGGTTTTGAAGAAAGGCAGAAAAAAGGCGAACGACAAATGCAATTAAGTAAAGAATTTGTAAGAGAATGGCTGATCGCAAATGATTTTATGGGAAAAGAAGGTCAGGTGGTTCCGGAAATGACAGATGAATGGGTAAAAACGATCTCCAAAAAGTACATTGAGCTATTTGAAAAAGTGATAGGAGAAGAATTTGTTGCTGAAGTTCGCAGCAATGAAGAAACCTATCAAGACATTATCAACTCACTGAAGCACCTAAATTAGGCCTAATGGAAAAGTGGATCATTTATGCAATTATCTCAATGGTATTTGCAGGCATCACTTCCGTACTTGCAAAGTTCGGGATGAAAAACCTGAATAGCGATACAGCATTAGCCATCCGAACTTCGATTGTTTTCTCTATCATTATTGCCAATGCATTTCTATTCCGAAATGCGTATACCGAAATACAGGGCACTTCTTTAAAAAATATATTCTTTCTAACGCTATCAGGTATTACTACTTCTTTATCCTGGATATTTTATTACAGGGCAATGAAAGAGGGTCAGGTTTCCTATGTTGCATCGATCGATAAAGCAAGCATTGTTATTACATTGATCCTTTCATTTGTTTTATTAAAAGAGCCTGTAACTGCCAAAGTATTGCTGGGAGCGGGTTTTATTTTAACAGGAATGGTTATCCTTATCTGGAAATGACAGAAGGCAATGGTGAATACCTTCTTTCATATTTGACCTTTCAAATTTCACTCTTCACATTTCACTTTCCACTTTTCACATCTCACCTTTCACCTTTCACTCTTTTCATCATCATTCATTTAATCTTGGACGTAATCTAACTTTTGATTTGTTGAAAATATTTTGTCCTTTATCAATTCCTTTTCGGATCTCTTTTTGTTGTTCTTCGGGCAAATGATAAATTTCTTTGCATTCCTCACTACAACAACCATCAAATTGTACGGCACATTCTTCACACTGAATGAATAATAAATGACAGCCATCGTTCTTGCAGTTTGTATGTGTATCGCAGGGCTTGCCGCATTGATGACATTTTGCAATAACGTCTTCTGTTATTTTTTCGCCCAGCCTTTCATCGAAGACGAAATTTTTTCCTATGAACTTACTTTCCAATCCTTTTTCCTTGATCTGCCTTGCATAATTAATGATTCCCCCTTCCAGGTGAAAAACATTCTTAAAGCCTTTGTGCAACATAAAGGCACTCGCCTTTTCGCAACGGATCCCGCCTGTGCAATACATGATGATATTTTTATCCTCATTCCCTTTCATCATGTCCACCGCCATGGGCAACTGTTCCCTGAAAGTATCGGAAGGAACTTCCAGCGCTTTCACAAAATGCCCCACTTCATATTCGTAATGATTGCGCATATCAATAACAACGGTATCCGGATCATTCAATAAAACATTCATCTGTTCGGCATTCACATATTTGCCTTTTTGATGCATATTGAATGAATCATCAGCAATACCATCTGCCACGATCTTCTCTCTCACTTTTATTCTTAATACCCAAAAACTTTTGCCGTCATCATCTACGGCAATATTTAAACGGATACCATTCAACCCTTCAATGGAATACAAAAAGCTATTGAATGTTTCAAAATTGTTGGAGGGGACACTTATTTGCGCATTGATCCCTTCTTTGGCCACGTAGATCCTTCCAAATACTTTTATTTGCTGGAGATGTTTATACAAATAATCCCTAAATTCGTGCGGATTCAGGATCTCAAAATAGTTGTAAAAACTAATGGTAGTTCTAGGGTCAGTTTCCCCCATGAGGCGTTTTTTCAACTCCTCATTATTGATTCGATTATGTAATAATGCCATTATTGCGTATTTCTGATATCAACTTTCTCAAGCCAATATTCCATGATTAAAACTGACCCACTTGCATGGTGGGCAAAATCCTGTGGCAAAACTATATCAATTTGATACAATCTTAATCAGATTTTAAGCTGTGTCTTAAAATAATGATAAAAGATAATCAGTTTAAATGCCATGACCAGAATGCATCTACCTTCACATACAACAATCCGTTTTAATTTGCCCAATTTAACTTCATACCAGACTTCTGGAGTACAGATGCTTATCACATTAAAAAAAGATTTTATCCCTTTTAATTTTAACGGAAATGGTGAAAATGAAAAAAAAGTGATCGCATTATTCATTGATACATTTTGCGAGCACCAACTGGCAGATAATGATTATATGAATCTTAAACTGCATACAAACCTGAATAGTTCCGATACTTCTACCTTCTACGAATTATCATTGGAAAATATCCTCAAACACATCACCCATATTATCTGGACAGATAAAGTAATGCCGGAATATTTTGTGTCAAAAGTGAAAGATAATACGATCTACCATCTCCTTAACCGACTCGAGAGAATTGAGTTTGAAACAAAAAGCTCCCTGTTCTAATTGTTATTTCTACCATCCTGAAACAATAAAGGAAAAGAAAAACGTATCCCTGTTGTTGTACTCCCGTTTTGCTGATATCCCTGTACAAGATCGAGTCTTCCGATCTTGAAAATATTCTCAACAGAAAAGAATGCTTCATAATAATTTGAATTACTGTTGACGTATAAAGCATTTGTACCCAAAACAAAGAACCAATTCAGTTTCCTGAATCCCGGAATCTTATTGGTGAGCAATCCATTCAAATGATATTCCAGATGACCGGCAGTATAGAATTTCTCTGTGTTACTGAACTGATAATAAGGTAATAATTGAAAGCCGTTCAAATACTGACTGGCTATCGCCGTTTGATCGCCGAGGTAATGTTGATAATCGGGTGCAAAAACTTTATCAGCATTGATAAAACCACCCGCTTCAATTTTATAACTGATACGTCCACCCAATTTTAAATTCAGATTATCATTCATGTTGAAATGCCATTGCGAATAATTCACGGCACTTCCCAATAATCCATTCACGCCTTGTGTCAATGAAAGATTGAAAGTTGGATATTTTGAACCGATATTGATCTTTCTATCAGGGAATTCAATATACTTTGTACCGGGCCTCCAGTTAATGCCAATGGTTGCAATAACAGCCTTATGAGGATTGATATTGGAACTCATCAACTCTGTAGGATAATTGGGTGCAAACACCTCTCCCTTTAGATCATTGATGGTGTTGTCCAGCGCTTTTCTATCCTGATACTGAAGACTGATATAAGAACTAAATCCCTCACCAAGAGCTTTTGAATACCCTATTTTAAAGAATGCCGCTTCGTAGGTCTTCATCCAGTTATGCTGCCAGTAAAAAGTACTCAATGTGTTATTGATCTCACTGATCGGATTATTGTTATTGAACTGGAATACTTTTTTACCGCCACTGAAACTGAAAGTATTGATATATTTTTTTCCGAAAATAAAACTGCTGTTCAAATAAGCATTGAAATGTCTATTGCTATAACCGTAACGAATTACCGGATTCAAAGTCAATTGCTGCCTACCCTTATACTCTTTTGTATA
>CAIMKO010000339.1 GCA_903841915.1 uncultured Chitinophagaceae bacterium
AATAATGATATAGCTGATTGAATTCAAAAAAACAATCCCTTTATAAAACTGAGTCATTTGATTTCGCCTCAATATCCTGATGATTAGGATAATGACAGGAACCGTTAAAATCAAGAAGACTATTGGGAAATAAATGCTGTAATAGTAAAGGAATAGATCAGTTGATCTATCATAGGCTGTATCAAAGTAGAATACAGATTGGTTGGTCAACAATATGTACATAAAAAAGATAAGGCCGATATTCAAGACAGCAGTCGATAAACCAAGTATATTATTTTTTGAAGAACTGAATTCTTTGTTTTTTTTGATCAGCCCCTGCAAACAGAGGAACAGGTAAAATAATACTGCAAGTAATAAAAATCCGCTAAGGGCAATCAACAATAGACGAAGCCTAAGATCATTGAATGTAGTTTTAAAGTTCGCAAACTTCTCATATTCTTTATTCTGCGGAAAAATATTGAGCATACGAATCACATGATTCCCCCTTTTTAATTCTTCCAGTAAACTAAACTGAACACGATGTGTATAATCATGATAAAAATATAAGTTGATCAACCCTTCATTCAGGTCATAAATCGAAGAGTAGGTAGTGCCATCGCCTATTTTATTTCTGCATTCATGCATGGTATCCATCATCGATATGCAAAAGCTCAAACTTGTATCTGATTTATTAGCTAAGAATTTCCTTCCTCTTTGATAGCGGCCAATTTGTACATCATCAGGGTTAGATATTATGGAAGGACAAAAATTTGAGAGTACATAATTTGGTTCATTACCCAAGATTGTGGTATCAACTTCCACTACCAGGTATTTCCCTGTTTTATCAACAAATAAGAGCATGGCACTATTAAAAACACTTCTATCATATTGATTCATTAATTCTTTCACTTCTTCCGTTGACTTGCAACGTTGTAAGATCATTTTAATAAAATCAGCAGGATTCTCAACTTTCTTTTTCCCGATCACCGGTTTTAATTTTCTGGGATAAACCGTAAATCCGTCAAATGCTAAGCCTGCTTCATTCATGCCGCCTTGTGGAAAAAGATCATTATGTCCAACATAAGCTACCCCGTAAGTATGCTGTGTTCCTGTTTCAAACCATATCTGAGAATCCAATCGCCATGCATCCTCATTATTACCTACTATTGTTTTTCCATACAAGGTGACCTTGAACATGCTGCATGAGTTGGCAATGCCCGTTAATAGCAGCATTAAAATAATAAGGGAAAATCTTTTTAAGAGAAGCTTATATTTTTTCATTCATTATCTGATCAACACAATAGTGCCTTTTCTGAAAACTGTATTTCCGAGATAGTCAATACCTTCTGTCATATACACATAGGTACCGCTTTGCTGCTGAGTGCCATTTAAATTCCCATCCCATCCTTTATTGAATTCACTTGTACTGAACAGCATTTGCCCCCAGCGATTGTATATGCGGAAATAATTCAAAGTGGCAATACCGATGGGAATGGGTTTGATGATATCATTCCTTCCATCACCGTTTGGTGTAAAAGCATTGGGCACCAGAATATCGGGTTTGCTTTTATAAACACGTACTAAAATATAATCAA